>NZ_JASPJR010000020.1:0-19025 GCF_030232065.1 Corynebacterium sp. MSK032
TCCGGAAAGGGCCCATGAGATAAAAAGGGCCCACCCGGCGACACACCGAGCGGACACACTTTTTGTCACTTAACCCGCAAATCCACTCACCTGCATAAATACAAGAAAACCCCCGGCGTAAACCGGGGGTTTTCACTCTGCGGAGGATGTGGGATTTGAACCCACGAGGGATGTGACTCCCGCACGCGTTCCAGGCGTGTGACATAGGCCGCTAGTCGAATCCTCCAACGTCGTTAAAGACTACCCAACAAACCTCATTTTCCCAAAACGCGCCCCCTACCAGGGAAAACGAGGCATTTAAGCGACACTCCCGCGCAATCGGTGCAACCAACAACAACCAACTCCGGTTGCCGACTGCCGACTGCTGTTTCGCCCCCCACTCCCGGAATTTTTCCGGGAGTTACTTAGCCAGCCGAGCAATCGCCGCCGAGGCCTCCTCCAGCTTGGCGTCCAACTCCTCCGGGCCGCCCTCAGCCGCATGCACCACACAGTGATGGAGGTGAGCATCCAGAAGAGTTAACGCCAACGACTTCAACGCCGAATTCACCGCCGAAATCTGGGTCAAAACATCGATACAGTACTCTTCGTTCTCAATCATCCGACCAATGCCACGAACCTGCCCCTCAATGCGACGGATACGGGATTCATAACGCCGCTTCTCCGCGAGATAACCGGGATCAGTGATGTCATGGCAGCAAGAATCGTCGTAAAGCGAATGCGATTGCGACGAACAACAAGACTCACTCATGAGTTACTCCTTTTTGAATAGCTGGTTGACTCGGAGAAAAACCGCGCAGACGCAGACTGTTGCCGACCACAAAAACCGACGAAAACGCCATCGCAGCGCCAGCCAACATCGGATTCAACAACCCCAGCGCGGCGACAGGAATTGCCAAAACGTTGTAGAAAAACGCCCAAAAAAGATTCGAACGAATCGTGCGGAGCGTCCGGCGTGACAACCGCAGCGCATCCGCAGCCGCCAACAGATCACCACGCACCAGCGTGATATCCGCAGCCTCCATCGCCACATCGGTGCCCGTGCCCATCGCCATGCCCAAATCCGCCTGCGCAAGAGCCGCAGCATCATTGATGCCATCGCCGACCATCGCCACACACGCGCCGCCAGCCTGCAACTTCTCAATCGTCGCGACCTTATCCTCCGGCATCACTCCCGAAATCACATCCTCGCGAGCAATACCGACCTCATCTGCGACCCGAAACGCCGGGCCGGCGGCGTCGCCGGTCAGCAGAATCGGCCGCACCCCCCACTCCCGGAATTTCGCGACCGCAGCCGCCGACGTCGGCTTCACCGAATCCGACACCTCCAACGTGCCCAGGAGCTCTCCATCGCGGCGCACCGCAACCACCGTCCCCCCACTCCCGGAATTTTCCCCGGTGCGGCCGACCTCGATGCGGTGGCCATCCACGGTGCCTTCAACCCCCACTCCCGGAATATCCCGGAAATCCGAAACCGGGAGTAGAGAATCCGGATCCGCCGCACGCACAATAGCCTGCGCAATCGGGTGGTGCGACGCCGCCTCCACCGAAGCGGCAAGCGGCACCAGATTTTCGGGAGTGGGAGGAACCTCCGTCAACTCCATCACACCCGTAGTCACCGTGCCGGTCTTATCCAGCACAACCGTGTCGACCTTCCGCGCCGACTCCAGCACCTCCGGGCCGCGCAGCAACACACCCGCCTTGGCACCTTCACTCGTGCCGACCAGGAGCGCTGTGGGCGTCGCTAAGCCAAGCGCACACGGGCACGCGATGATGAGCACGGCGACCGCGGCCGTGACCGCCTCACTCGCGCCGTGCCCCGTGAGCAACCACGCACCGAGCGTGACCGCGGCGATCGCGATGACGGCGGGCACGAACACTCCCGAAACCCGATCCGCCAGCCGCTGCACCGGTGCCTTGCCCGTCTGCGCCGCCTCGACCATCGCTGCCATCTGCGCCAACTGCGTCTCCGAGCCCACGCGCGTCGCCCGCACAAGCAGCCGCCCGGACGTGTTAATCGTCGCCCCCGTCACCTCATCGCCAGGGCCGACCTCGACAGGCATCGGCTCGCCGGTCAGCATCGACGCATCCACCGCCGACGTGCCCTCCACGACAACGCCGTCCGTCGCGATCTTCTCACCAGGCCTAACGACGAACACCACTCCCGGGCGGAGCTGCTCCACGGGCAGCCTCTTCTCCACTCCCGAACTTTCGAGAACGGAGACCTCCTTGGCGCCGAGCTTCATCAACTCCCGGAGCGCCTGACCAGCATTGCGCTTAGAACGCTTCTCGAAATAACGACCAAGCAGCACAAACATGATGATGCCGGCCATCGCCTCGAGGTAGATGTTCATATCAGCATCGCCGGGAGTGACCGTTAAGTGGAACTCGTGCTTAAGCCCCGGCAGCCCGGCGCGCCCGAAGAACAACGCCCCGACGCTCCAGAGGAACGAGGCGGTCGTACCCATGGTGATCAGCGTGTCCATGGTGACTTCACCATGACGCAGGTTCTTCAGCGTCGCGCGATGGAACGGCCAGCCGGCCCACACAAAGACCGGCGCCGAGAGCGTGAGGCACAGCCACTGCCAATTAGTGAATTGGAGGGCAGGAATCATCGACATCGCGATGACGGGAACCGTGAGGATGACAGCGCCGACGACGCGATTGCGCAGGTCCTGCAGCTCCCGGTCTTTTTCTTCGGGAGCAGCTCCCGGTTCCTCTGCGGTCTCTTCCCTCGGAAGCTCAGCGGTGTAACCCGCCGCCACGATCGTGTCGATGAGTTGCTGCGGGTTGATGTCCGCCGGCGCCTCCACATGCGCTTTCTCGGTCGCATAGTTCACACTCGCGTTAACTCCATCAAGTTTGTTCAGCTTGCGTTGAATACGGTTTGCGCACGACGCACACGTCATCCCGCCGACGGGGATATCAAGAGTGAGAAGTTGCTGATCGGACATCTGCTTTCCTCTTTTTTGGGGATTAGTTTGCGACTGCCTTGTAGCCAGCTTCGTCCACTGCTGCGATTACGGCAGCGGTGTCGATGTCTGCCTCCGAAGTCACGGAGAGGAAATTCCGGGAGCGGTCAACCTGGACATCGGTGATTCCCGGGAGTTCAGAGACTTCCTCCCGCACCGATGCCTCGCAGTGTCCGCATGTCATGCCAGTAACAGTAAAAGTTTGATTAGCCATACCCCAATATATACCCCCTATGGGTATATCTGTAAAGCTATTCGCGCTGACGGTAGCCCGAGTAGGCCCGCCCCGCGAGAGCTGTCGGGAAGGCAAGGTTGAATTCGGGCGGCGCGTGCGGAGACGGCGGGTGGCGGTAGACCGCGCCGGAGCCGTCGTCACGCTCGAGGTGCCCGTTGAGGCCTTGCCTGTCATCATCGTTGGCGGCGTTGTGTTCTTTGCAGGTCATGACCATGTTTTCCATAGTCGTGGCGCCGCCGTTTTTCCTGGCGACCAGGTGATGGGCCTGCCCAGCGTGGGCGGGGCGCGGGCACCCGGGCCACGCGCAGATGGGGTTGTCGAGGATCATCGCGATGCGCTGTTCCTCCGTCGCCAGGCGCGGGTTGTGTATCGGGAGTAGGTCGGTCGGCGTGTTGTGCTCGTCGTAGACCAGCACCCAGCCGGTGTCCGCGAGCAATGCCTCGACGAATTGTCCGGGAGTGAGGACGGAGCCGTTGGAGGTCGCCGCAAACCGCGGGCTGTACTCCACGATGTCTTGCGCGGTTACGATGAGCGCGGGCTGGTAACGGAGCTTGTCGACGTCGTCAAGCGGCCCCTCCGACCCGTGTGCCAAGCGTTCTGCCAGCGCCTGACCGACACACCGATCCCGGGTGTAATCCTCGTGCGCTTTGGCGATTTCAGCTGCGCGCACGGTCAGCGGCGCGACCAGGTCGTCAATCATGTTCGCCGGACCGGTGACCTGCAGATGTTTCATCCCGCGGATGTCCGGATTCCGGGAGACGTGGGCGCGCAGGTGCTGCGGCGGCTCGTCGGTGCGGTTGAGCTCCTTGACCTTGGTGCGCATGTAGGTGTCGAGGCCCTCGAAGTCGTATGCTGCGGCGGCGCGGGTGAAGTCCAGGCGGTAGTACTCCCGGATTTCGACGTTGTTGAGTTGCCCGGAGCGCTTGTCGATCTGCATCACCGTGTCCAGCGACAGCTTCAGCTCCCGGGCGATCGCGACGGCCTTGTCGCGGGATTCGACGTCAACATCCTTCTCGACCGTGCCGAACAGCCGCTCGGCACAGCGCAGCAGGCGCTTGAGGCGGAAGGGGTCGAAGCCGATGCTGGCTGCCAACTCCCGGTGCCCGGTGGATTTTTCCGGGAGTGCGGCGCGCAGGTCGGCGAGCACGTCAATCCCCCGTGTCGCCAGCGCGCTGAGCAGTCCCAATGTCGTCATGGGGCTAAGGCTAGTTTCCGGGAGTGGGCGGCTTCAATCGCTTTTTGGCGTTGTCCACAGCCGTCGTAAAGCATGCACAATCTGCACAAACGGGCTTGACGACGCACTCCCGAAAGTGCCCTACCGGAACGCGACCTCTCCCACCGGCCGACGTAACTTCCGGGAGTGGAGGGTGTCGGGAGCCGCGGCCATGTCCTCGCACGCGCGCACGGCGGCCATGAGGTGCTCTTCCTTGGAGGACTGGTAGAACTCGCGGGCGGATTTCGGGAGTTTGGGTTTGTCGTGCAGCGGCATGTCGGAGACGCTGAGCAGCGCGCCGTAGGGCACCCGGAAGCGGTAGCCGTTGGCAGCGATGGTGGCGGATTCCATTTCGACGCCGATGGCGGTGGATTTCTGCAGCTCTCGGTAGAGGTCGGTCTGGGAGCGCCACTCCCAGTTGCGGTCGGAGGTCGACAGCACGGTGCCGGTGCGCAGGCGCTTTTTCAGTTCGTCGCCGGTGAGTCCGGAGACGCGGGCGAGCGCGTTAGTGACAGCGAGCTGAATTTCCGCAATTGGCGGGATGGGTTTTTCCAGGGGCACGTAGTTGTCGAGGACTCCGTCGGCGCGGTCGTAGCCGTTGGCGAGAATCATGTCGCCGATGCGCATGCGACCGTCGAGACCGGCGCAGTGTCCGACCATCATCCAGCAGTGCGGGCGCGTGACGGCGAGGCAGTCGGTGATGGTTTTGGCGTTCGAGGGGCCGACGCCGATGTCGATGATGGTGATGCCGCATTGGTCGTCGCGGAGCAAGTGGTACGCCGGCATCTGCGAGGCGTGCGCGTGCTGACGGCAAACTCCGGGAGTGGGGATGGCGCCGATGTCGTAGCGCTGCCCACCCGGGCACGCCAGCGCCGTGTACCCGTGCGGATTTCCGGGAGTGAGGGTGGCGGCGTATTCGAGGAACACGTCCGTGTGCAGCTGGTAGTTGGTAAATAGCACGAAGCGCTGGATGTTGGCGGCGTGCGAGCCGGTGTAGTGCTCGAGTCGCTGGAGGGCGAGGTCGATGCGCTGGGCGGTAAAGAGGCTCAAAGGTTTGATGAGCAGGCCCAGGTAGTCGGCTTCGCCGTCGGCGATGGTGTCGTCGATGCAGGCGGAGTCGATGGGGGTGAACGTTTTCTCCACTGCCGCCAACATGCTTGCCGACGCCCCCTCCCTCCCCGCCGCTTCCTCGGCAGCCGCATCGAAGCCGCGGCACATCCGGAGTGGGATGGGCTGGTCGGAGACGCGCACCTCGACTTCGCCGCCGTGGTTGGCGAGCAGGTCGGTGATTTGCTCGATGAGGTAGGTGCGGAACATCACCGGGCGGGTGATGGTGGTGGCATACACTCCCGGGCGGTCGACGAAGCCGTGCGACAGGGAGGGGTCGACATCCTCGACGGCGCTGCCGGCCGGGACGGTGAAGCGTAGTTCGGGGTAGTAGGCGCGCACCGGCCCACTCCCGGAATTTCCGTTAGTGGCGGCGGTGTACTGCTCGACTAAGTAGGCCATCCCTGCCCGGTGGATTTCGGTGAGCCGGTCGACGGCTGCGGCGGCGTCGGTGTAGAAGTCGCCTTCGCCTTCGGTGGGCCAGAACGGGGGTGTTGCGGAGTCTCGTACCTGCATATCCCAAGGCTAGGCGGAGAGTTTCCCGCTCGCATCCGCGCCGCGCTCATCACGCCAGGCACGCTCACGCAACCAGCTCAGTGCCGGCTCCACACTCCCTCGCGGCTGCGGCGGACCTCAAAGACCTGGTGCACATGGTAGCCGCCGATGGTGGGGATGGTGAGGAAGTGACGACCGTCGTCAAGCTCGTGCCAGAGTATGCGGCCGTAGCGTACGCCGTCGCGGACGTGGGCGCTGAGGTAGTCGGCGCGTTGCTGGCCGCGGAGGGTGGCGTAGAAGGCGGGGTCGACGGGTAGTTGGACGAGATTCCGGGAGTGGGGGTCGATGTCGGCTTCTTGCAGCCGGATGGCGACGGGTCGGCCGTCGACGAGAAGGTCAGCGGTGTGACGGCTGAGATGGATGATGTGGACGTCGCTTATTGTGGTGTGCATTTGGCGCTCCTATTCGCTCTTCCCCGCAGGCGGTCTGTGGGGCTGATCTTCCTTTGGGGCACCGGGTCCGCGAATCGGGCGGTTGCCTATCGACGCTGTCAAAGGCCATTTCTCGTCGATATCTTGTGATCGTGTCGCCCACCCTAACACCAACTAGACAGCTTTGTCTACCATCTCCCGCACGCTTTACGACGAAGCCCCCACCTTCCACTCCCGAAAGCTACCGCCTTCCACCTCGCCCGCTGACTACCCCTTCCCCATCAGCACCAGAACCACCAGCGCCACGTTGAGCGCGATGATGAGTCCGCAGATAACCCACGCGACCCGGCGCAGTAGCGGGGTGTTGGCCCAGATACCCATCTCGGCATGCGAGGAGGTCATGCGCACCAGCGGAACCAGCGCAAACGGGATACCAATCGACAGCACCACCTGGCTGAGCACCAGCGCCCACGTCGGCTCCACGCCGCTGGCGATAATGAGCAGCGCCGGAATGATGGTGACTATGCGGCGCACCAGCATCGGCACGTGCACCTTCAGTAGGTCGCGCATAATCAGGTCGCCGGCGTAGCAGCCGACGGAGGACGACGCCAGCCCGGAGGCCAACAACCCAACGCCGAAGAGCACGCCCACCACGGGGCCAAGCACGCTGGTCACGGCGGCGTGGGCACCTTCGATGGAGTCAGTCCCCTCCACTCCCGGAAGCGCTTCGGCCGCCAGACACAGCATGCCGATATTCACCGACCCAGCCAGCACGAGGGCACCGAAGACATCGAGGCGCGTGGCCCGCAGGTGCTGGCGCAGCGAGGAGTCATCTTCCACCTTGTACTCGCGGTCGCGCACCAGCCCGGAGTGCAGGTAGACCGCATGCGGCATCACGGTCGCACCCAGCATGGATGCCGCCAGCACCACGGTGTGCGCGCCTTGGAAGCGCGGCAGAATTCCGCTGGCCATCTCCCCGAGACTCAGGCCCGTGACAAACAGCCCGGCCAGGAACCCCACCGTAATGACCAGCAGGAACGCCACAATCACGCCCTCAAAAGTGCGTTGCGAACGCCCACCCTGAAGCAACAACAGCCCCAGCGAGACCACGCCAACAATGACACCGCCAAGCAGCATCGGCGTCCCAAAGAGCAGGTACAGCGCCGTGGCGCCACCAATAATTTCCGCCACATCCGTCGCTGCCGCCACAATCTCGGCCTGCACCCAGTACGCCAGTCGCCCCGGCCGGTTCGAACCAAAGCGGTCGGCAACACCTGCGGTCAGCGACCGCCCCGTCACCAGGCCGTACTTCGCCGACAGGTACTGCACAACCATCGCCATGAGGTTGGACACCACCAGCACCCACAGCAGCAGATACCCATAGCTCGCGCCCGCAGACAGGTTCGCAGCCACATTTCCGGGGTCCACGTAGGCAATCGCCGCCACAAACGCAGGCCCCAGCAGACTCATCATGGGCTTGCGGTTTTTCTCGCTTGACGACGTCACTTGCGCCCCTTGCACCCCTGAATCTTTCACCTGGCCATTATTTCACGGCCCCGACACTAAATCTTCAATCAGCCCAAAATTTGGGCAGCCATGGTGCCACCGAGATTTACTAGGCGGTCGGAGATGTCGTCGTCAAGCGGGCCGACGAACACGACGGGTTCGGCCGCAAGCTCCCACTTGTAGCCGGTCGTGATGGTTTTCATGGCGTTTTCCGCGCCGGTGGTGTCGAAACCGCCGCGAATCCAGTATGAAAATGGCAGCCCCTTAGTGACTTCCTGCGCCTCCCGGAAGGTGGTGTCGAAGAAGTGCTTGAGCGCGCCGGAGATGTAGCCGAAGTTGGCGGAGGTGCCGAGCAGGATGGCGTCGGCGCTGGTCAGGTCATCGATGGTGGCATCGAGAGCCTCGACGACCTTGACATTCACGCCCTCTAGCGCGGGATCGTTGGCACCCTCGAGCGCGTGGCTTAGGACTTCCTGCAGAAGCGGGGTCGGGGAATGGTGGACGACAAGAAGAGTAGGCATGCCCCGAGGGTAACGGCAGTGATAGGGTAAGCGCAGGTTTCAGCAACAATCCAATGTTTATCAATTCGAGTAAACGTGGCGTCCAGTAAGAAAGCCTCAAATTCGTACTGAACTAGGTGGCAATCTAAGAACGGAAAAATAGATGGAACCATACATCGGAATTGCAGTTTTTGAGTTAACAAAGCAAAGAGATTCAACCTCAGTGAATGAGAGCTTCTTCCGTGAGGACTTATACATTGTCTTTGCCGATTCTGATAGTGCCGCATACGCGCAGGTCGAAGCATTAGCCCACGAAAATGAATCAGCCCCAGAAGAGCCTTCCCACTCGGGAGGATCTGTCACGTTGCGCCACATCGTAGATGTCGCCCCCGCTCTTTACGGTCGCGTCGATACAGACATCGACATCTATTCTCGCCACTTCGCTTCCCTCGAGGATTACAAGCGCTTCGAAATGAAATTAGGTGGCAAAGATCCTCTAGCGGAGTCCTAGGCCTCGTACCATGAATCGCTTCCGCAATTTCGCAGCTGCCGCACTCCTCTTAGCCCTGACTTGCTACATTGGACTGTTTTTCGTCAGCACTGCACTCTCCGATGCCTGGACAATACCCCTCGCTGTCGGCGTCTTCGGATTCGGCCTAATCAGCTTCCTAACAGCGCTAAAAGCCCGGTCAAACGGTTTGACAATCGTAGCGGCACTAGTTGCATTCGCACTCTTGCCCCTAACGTATGCACTAGCCGTAGTTCTCGGCGGGCCCTAGAAAATCACCTGTCCGCGAGGAATTTTCAGACCCGCACGCAGGGCTTCCGGGAGGTCAGCGATGGAGTCAAGCTCTGCGCTCCCGCCACCATCGATGCCATCACCGCCACCGAGCGAATCCAAAATCCACCGCTGCGCTGCATCCGCGGGCACCTCACCGAGAGTCACGTCGCCATCCCGCTTGGACAATCGGCGCCCCTTAGAGTTCACCACCAGTGGCACGTGCACGAACGAAGGCGCCGCATACCCCAAAAGACCAGCCAAGTACGTCTGGCGCGGGGCGGAGGACATCAGGTCATCACCACGCACGACTTCAGTGATACCCTGCTCGGCATCATCGACGACGACCGCGAGGTTGTAGACCCACATGCCATCGGCACGCTGAAGGACAAAGTCATCAATCGGGGCGGTAATCTCGCCATGCAGCTCATCGGTCGCAGCCCCCTCACGCACCTGCGATTTCAGGCGTATCGACGGCCTTCTCCCCGCCGCCGCAAATTCGGCCTTTTTCGCGGCGAGGTGCTCGTCGTCAAGCGAACGGCACGTGCCGGGATACTGACCTGGCATGCCGTGCGGCGCGGAGGAGGCGGCAAGGATTTCGCGGCGCGTGCAGAAGCACGGGTAGGTCAGGCCGCGTTGCGTGAGGTCGGCGAGCGCGGATTCATACAGCTCAGAGCGTTCGGACTGGCGGACCGGCGTGCCATCCCAGTCGATGCCGATGGCCTCGAGATCGGCGAGCTGCTGCGCCTCATACTCGGGACGGGAGCGCTGGCGGTCGATATCTTCGATACGCACGATGAAGCGGCCACCCTGCGCACGGGCGTGCGCCCAGGCCAACACTGCGGTGCGCAGGTTTCCTAGGTGCAGCCGACCGGTCGGCGAGGGAGCGTAGCGGCCGGTGGGAGGTAGGAGCGTTGAACAGTTGATGGTTATCACTTGCTTTAAATTGGCCACCATTACAGATTAGCGAGCCGACTAGAAGAAATGCGACAATCCCTTCATCCAATTAAAGTTCATACAATCTTACATATTGACTATCGGCTACCCCCAGATTAGACGGTTACCAAAATAACGTCATTAATCCCCATAGGACATTAATTATTTTGTTATAGTTTTCCCATGTCGGCCTATCAAACATATTTGAGGACACTCAATAATGACTAAAAAGGGACACATAACCCGTCGTAAATTCACATCATTAATCCTAGCTGTAAGCGCTACCGTCACATCTCTTTGCGCAATGCATCCAGGAACAGCCTCCGCAAGCCCACATAGCGCTGACACATTACTCGACCAGGGAACAACCGTCTTTGGAGGCAGCGCACAGAGCAACAACCCTGCATCATATGATTATGTTCCCAAAACATCGACAGCTACTTCCGCCGTGAGAAGTGCTTCAGGATATGCATGGATTCCAGCATTCCACTACCAATTTGGAGGGGTAAACATCCCAGTTCCCGGCGGACAAATCTTCCACCGCATTGATGGCCAGCGCACTCACATTAACGAAGAAACTGCCACATACAGCGCACCTGCGAATATTTGCAATTATCGTTTCGACTTCCAAAATCGCGATAATTTCGGCCGAATTGTATCTACTAGATCGACTGGCATACATAACGGTTGTCAATTCGGAATGGTGGGGCATGCGCCACTCAAAAACTTTGATATCCAACCTGGAATGATGTGCGCCCGCCTTTTCGTAAGTGGATCTTTCCGAGGTGAGCAATGTCACCACATCTACAGATAAAATCACTACAGTTCATTTCCGCTGCAGGAATAGCGGTAAGCATTCTTTGCATACTAGGTATCGCAAATGGCATGTATACGCTGGGACAGCTTGCTCAGCAAACTACTCACATGAGCACAACCGCTGTCACTGCAAAGGCCGACAGGGCATTGCTCTATTCTGAAATTTCTCTAGTGTCTCTCATCGTTAGCTGCATTGCACTATTTATTTGCAGCATTCGTATGAAAAATATTAGTTACGAGAAGAAATCCTAGCGGCTCACAGAGAGACTGGCCCCCGGAGATTTCGGCTCTCGCTAGAAAAATTCAACCTCGAAGACTTCATCGGCGCTCGCTTGGAGCCCTAAGCGGCAGGTAACATTCCCTCCCGTGACAAATAACGAAAACCTGCCCAAGTCTGGGCCGGGCAACGCCGAGGCTGCCGCTGTGAGCACCTCGCACGCGCCCGAGAACGCAACTAAGTCCGACTCCACAGCAACCACGCCACGCCACATCCCGGTACCGAAATCGCTGTACCCGATGTTCACGGCCATTTTCATTGGCGTGCTGATTGTCTCCAACATCACCGCCACCAAGGGCGTGGAAATCTTCGGCCTGGCCACCGACGGTGCCTTCTTCCTCTTCCCCTTGAGCTACGTCATCGGCGACGTGCTTTCCGAGTGCTATGGCTACAAAGCCACCCGCCGCACCGTGTGGACCGGTTTCGCCATCCTCGCCGGCGCAATGCTCTGCTTCTTTGCCGCCATCAAGCTCCCGGCGGCACCGTGGTACGAGAATCAGGAAGCCTTCGCCACTGTGCTGGGCACCGTCCCGCAGCTTGTTCTCGCAGGTCTGGCCGGTTATGTCGTCGGTCAGCTGCTCAACGCCTGGTCGCTCAACGCCATTAAGAAGCGCACTGGTGAAAAGGCTCTCTGGGCGCGACTGATGGGCTCGACTGTGGTTGGCGAGTTCGTCGATACGCTCATCTTCTGCTCCATCGCCGCCACCGCTATCGGCATCGATACCTGGGGTACCTTCGTCAACTACGTCATCGTCGGCTTCATCTGGAAGACCGCCGTCGAGATTGTAGTCATGCCAGTCACCTACGCCGTCATCGCGTGGGTCAAGCGCCGCGAAGGCTACTACGACACGCGCGTTCCCGCTTAACGACGAAAAAAGTGCCGCGACCTCGCCTGAGAAGCGAGTAGTCGCGGCACTTTTTGCTTTTACTTCACATCCCGTTTGGCATTGACCCAATGAGCAACGCCAACAGCCACAACAATCCAGGCCACCAGCACCACGATGTTGAACCACATCGGCTGCGTCATGCCGGCCTCAAACCCGATGCGTGGATTCTCCGGATTTGCCATCAGACCGCCCAATTGCGTCGACAACTGCTGAATGCGTGCACCCGGCGTGACCAGCCACAGTGGCCGGAAAATCGCATACGCGAGCGCCGCGAACTCCAGCATGCTTTCCACCACCAGAATCCACACCAGCGGAATGGCGACAGCGGCCACGCGCGAGCGCGTCAGCACTCCCAGCGACATCGCGATTAGTCCAAACACTACAAAGCCAAGCACTCCGGCGAGCATGTCCGTGGCAGCGTCGCCGCCCTTGAACTCCACGCGCGGGGAAACCGTCACCGATAGCCAAGCAAGCGCCACACCAATGACCCAACAGACAGCAATCAGCACAAGGGTCAGCGTCATCCGTGCCGAAAGCCACAGGCTCCTTCGGTCCTGCGTCAAGAACGCATGCGCATTCATCTGATCGTTGTACTCACCCGCCAGGGTGGAGCCACCAAAGGCAATCACGATCATGTTGAAGATCACGGTCCCCAACAGCAGCAATTCCCAATCAGCGGTTGCACCAGCGTCCGCCGCCATGCTGAAAGCCGCCATCGGCCCAGCTATCGAGCCCACCAACAACACCACATACACCCACGTGCCACGCAGGCTGGCTAGCTTCGTCCACTCCGACCGCAAAGCGTTTCCAAAACTCATCTCAGTCACTCCCCTACTGCCCAATCGCCTGCGCGCGGTATTCCTGCGATTCCTGGGTCGCAGCCAGGAACTTTTCCTCCAGGTTGTCGCGCTTCGTGTGCAACCGCGTCACCAACAGCCCCTCACGCAGAGCAGCGGCCGCAATGTCGCGGCGGAGTTGCTGCTCGCTGATGCCGTCGTAAAGCGGAATGCGCAATTGCTTATCGACGTCAACCCCACGCGCGACCGGCCCTAACGCCTGCAGCAGCCGAGCGGGGTCATCGACTTCAACTTCGATGACCGTGCCGTCGGAAAGGAATTCATCCATGCTGTACTCGCCGATCATGCGACCGCGGCCGATGACGACGATGCGGTCGGCGGTGAGCTGCATCTCGGAAAGGAGGTGCGACGACACGAGGACAGCGCAGCCCTGTGCGGCCAGCGCCTTGATGGTGTGGCGCATCCACGAGACGCCTTCGGGGTCCAGGCCGTTGACCGGCTCATCCAAAATCAGATGCTGCGGCTTGCCGAGCAGAGCCGCTGCCACTCCCAGACGCTGCTTCATGCCCAGCGAGTAGCCGCCGACCTTGTCCTTCGCCGCCTCGGTCATGCCGACCTGCTCAAGGCACTCTTCCACGCGGGTGTCGGGGATGCCGGCGCCGCGGGCGAGGGCCCGCAGATGAGCGCGGCCCGAACGAGCCTTGTTGTGCCAACCGGCATCCAGAATTGCACCGGCGATGCTGGGCTTATTCTTCAGCGTGGAAAAGGGCTGGTTGCTGTAGGTGTTGCCCTGGGAATCCGTCCCGGTGAACAAGGCCTGGCCCGTGGTCGGGGTATCGAGGCCCAGCATGCAGCGCATGGTGGTGGACTTGCCGGAGCCATTTGGGCCGAGAAAACCTGTCACTACACCGTCGGGAACGGTGAAGGACAGGTCATCGACGGCTAATTTCGAACCGTACTTCTTGCTGAGTCGTTCAACCGTGATCATGTCCTCCATGATGCCGGTTGAGACTGCCTCGCGCAGTAGAGCTAGGTCTAGTTTTGGGCTTCCCCCGGGCCCGCCCAGCCGCCACTTCACGCCACGGGTGTCACCTCATGCCACCTCCACAGATGGCACGAGGTGACATGGCTGTCGTGAAGTGCGAAAAGGCAGAAGCCTAGCCCCAGCCCAGCCACAGCCCAACCGACCCAAGCACTCCCCAGCCCAGCCGGCCCCTAATTCCCCACCGCACGACCACCGTTGGCGTAGTAGCGGCCCATGAACTCATCGCGATACTCGAAGAACCGGTCCTCCAGGATCGCAGCCCGAATGTTCTCCACCAGCTGCACCATGAAAAACAGGTTGTGAATCGTGCACAGCGTGCCAGCCAGGTACTCCTTGGCCTTCAACAGATGATGCAGGTAGGCCCGGGAATAATTCAGCGAAGTGTAGGAGGGCACCTCCGCATCCACGGGGCGGAAGTCGTTCTTGAAGCGGGCATTCGTCAAGGTCATCCGGCCATCGAGCGTGTACACACCACCACGGCGGGCAAGCCTGGTCGGAGCCACGCAGTCAAAGGTGTCGGCACCGGCCTCGACAGCGGCGAAAATATCGTCCGGCTCGGAAATCCCCAGCAGGTGGCGGGCGCGGTCGTCGGGAAGCTCGTCGTTGACCCAACCGCAGATCAGGCCCAGATTCTGCTTCTCAATCGCCCCACCAATGCCATAGCCGTGGAAGCCGAGCTGGCCGGCGTCCTCGAACTCGCGGGAGAGCTCCACCAGCCCGCGCGCGGCCTTGCGGCGCAGGTCTTCGTACTGCGCACCCTGCACGACACCGAATAACTGCTGGATGGGCAACTGGCCGTCGTCAAGCGAATGGACGTGCGCGTCAACCTGACCGCGCGAAACTGTCAGCTCGTTGTGAGCCTGAAGGCAACGACGCGCCCAGCGGTGCGTGCGCTCGACGGATGCCTCCTGGTAGCCGCGGGTGTTCATGAGCGTGGTGAGCTCGTCGAACGCCATCATGATGTCGGCGCCCAGCGCGTGCTGAATACGCATGGACACCTCCGGCGTGAAGCGGTGCTCGGAGCCGTCGATGTGCGAGCGGAAAGTCACGCCGTCCTCGTCGACGAACGCGTTGCGCTCTTTGCCCTCGGCGACGATGTCGTCTTTCTGCATGCCGGTGACGTCCATCGCGAGGGTCTTTTTAAAGCCTGCGCCGAGGCTGAGCACCTGGAATCCGCCGGAGTCGGTGTATGTCGGGCCGTTCCAGTTGGAGAACTTTGCCAACCCGCCGGCCTGGTCGACGATTTCCTCGCCGGGCTGCAGGTACAGGTGGTACGCGTTCGACAGCATCGCCTGCGCGCCGGTGGATCGCACCTGCTCGGGCGTGAGCGTCTTCACGGTCGCTTTCGTGCCGACCGGAATGAACGCCGGCGTAGCAATATCGCCATGCGGGGTGTGGATGGTGCCAGCACGTCCGCGCGCGCCTTCGATTTGCTTTACGACGTCAAAGCCCGTCGTCCTCGACTGCGACATGAAGCTCCTTGGTTGTGGTCCAGTGCTAATGCCTTGAGGTTACCTGGGTGCTATTCGCGAGTTACTCAGCGCTGTCATTTTCCTCGGGGTGGGCAGCGTTTTCCGGGTCCCACACGGCGCGGCTACGACGTGGCGCTTCCTCTTCGAGTCCTTCGCGCTTCATCAGTTCCGCAACCGTAATCTTCTTCCGCTTGCGAGCCGGGCTGAAGTACGGGCGGACCTCGATATCCTTGGCGTTTTCCGGGTTCGGCTGGGCGTCGGTTGGTTCAGCTGGCGCGGACTGCATGAGCTGTTCGGTCGGCTCTGCCTGCTCCGGCTGCTCTGCCTGCTCCGGCTGCTCTGTCGGCTCCGGCTGTTCGGCCTGCTCCGGCTCAGCTGGTGCCGTCGGGGCGGACGGTTCGGCCTGCTTGGCCTGGTCAACGGGCTCGAGCTCTTCCAGCTTTGCCTTCTTCCACCTCGGAATCCAGCGGTTACGCTTCTTGGTCGCAACCGCCACAGCGGTACCACCTGCTGCGCCCGCTGCGCCCGCCGCGCCCGCCGCAGCGGCTGCACCAGCACCGACTTCACCATCGGCACTGTCTGTTTCGTCCTCGTCAGCGTCCGTGTCGCCAAAGCCACGCCCAGCACCTTCGCTTTCGGGCAACAGGGACTCACCGCGAGCCATACGCTCGCGGCGGCCCTTCTCCACCAGCTCCTCGGAAACCTCTTCCAGGGCAGAGCCTTCGACATCCACAGAAGGCAACACCTTGTCCAGCCACTTCGGCATGTACCACGTAGCGCGGCCAAGCAGGAACATGGATGCCGGGATGAAGGTCATGCGAATAACGAAGGCGTCGAAAAGCACTGCGGCACCCAGCGCGAAGCCGAATACCTTAATAATCGCCAGGGGCTGCCCGGCGAAAGCCGCGAAGACGGAGATCATAATAATCGCAGCGGCCGTGACCACACGAGCGCCGAGAGTAAAGCCTTCAACGACCGATTCTTCGACCGCGTTGTACTTCGATTCTGGCGAGGATTCACCCTTGTTGTGGGTGTAATGCTCGCGCATGCGGGAAACCAGGAAGACCTGATAGTCCATGGCCAAACCGAACGTCACACCAATGAGGAAGATTGGCACAAAGCTGACCAGCGGACCCGGAGTGCTAATCACTCCCCAGAGGCCATCCTGGAAAAATGCCACCGTGACACCGAATGCGGCTGCGACAGAGAGCAAGAAGCCCACACCGGCAGTCACCGGCACCATCAGGGAGCGGAAAATCATCAGTAGCAGAATCACTGCCAGCCCCACGACAACGCCCAAGTAGAGCGGCATTGCGCCCTGGAGGCGGTCGGTGATGTCAATTTCAATAGGAACCAGACCAGTGACACCGGTGAATAGGCCGGTGGTCTGCTCAATCTGCTTCTGCTGATCGCGCACCGCGTTCATCAGCTGCTTGGTCGCAGGATCGAGTGGACCCGACTTCGGGGTCATAATCATCTTGACCGCAGTGCCGTCATGATTCATGCCAATCATCTGGATGTGCTCGACACCGACGTTGGATTTGAACTGGTCGACAGCGTAACTATAGGAAGCCTTGCGGGCGGCCTCGATGTCAGAGAGTTCCGGGTTGGTCTGTCTCAGGGACTCGATAAGTGGTTTGAGCACCGGTGCATCGGGCTTCACATCGTCCGACTTGGCAATAATGATGAGCTGAGAGTTACGTCCCGCACCGAAGCCCTCTTCAATCATGGTGATGGCCTTGCGGTTCGTGCTGTCCTTAGCCGCAGTAGAGTCGGACGGCAGCGCCAGCTTCAAGTGCATGGCCGGGTAGGCCAATGCCAACAGCAAGACGATACAGCCGACCAGGAACAACCCTGGGGCCTTGTGCACGAAAGTGACCCAACGTCGCCCCATCGTCATCTCACCGAAGAAGGAAGAGCGACGTTCCTTGCGCGGGTTACGCGAGGGGTTGCCAGCAACACCGGGCACGCGACCAGCGAAGACCTTGTCGCCCAGCAGAGACATAACTGCCGGCAGCAGGGTCAGAGAGACCAGCACTGTGAAGGCCACCGTAATTGCCGCCGAAATACCCATCAGAGACATGAACGGCACCTTGGCGACCGTCAGCGCTGCCAAAGCGACAATCACGGTGAGGCCGGCGAAAACCACAGCGGAGCCAGCCGTACCGGTAGCCATGCCGATGGCGTCTTCGTTGGTCATCCCTCGGGCTCTTTCTGCCCTGTAGCGAGAGAGGATGAACAGTGCGTAGTCAATACCGACAGCCAGGCCGAACATGACGGCAAGTACCGGGGTAATCGAGTTGACGTCGGTGAATGCGGTCATCAATGTCACGCCGAAGACACCGATGATAATGCCCACTACCGCCGTCACAATAGGCAGGAACGAAGCGACCAGAGATCCGAAGGTGACAACCAGCACGATAAATGCCACGGTCACACCGATAATCTCCGAGGTCGGAGCTACCTCAATCGCGGGCTGCATGCCCGGGCCAGAGGCCTCGACCTTGATACCGGCGTCACGACCGGCCTGCATTGCGTCGAGAAGCGCCTGCATATTCTCCGGCTCGATGTCCTGCGGCATCTTGGCGTCGAAAACGAAGGTGGAAATACCGTAGCGACCGTCATCGGACACGGTACGCAGCGCATTGGCATCGGCCTCGGCAACATCCTTGGGCAGGCCGGCGGCCATGCCCTGTTCCTTGACCATCGCCTGCATCTTCGGATTGAGGTCTACCGGGTTGTGAAGTTGCAAATCATCGGAGATTTGGCCGACATTGTCGCGGATGCCGTTAATGACCTGGTCAACAGCTTCTTTATTCTGTGGGTCATCGAGCCTCTGCCCCTCCGGGGCCTCGAAGGCGACATAAATACGCTGCTCTCGAATTGGGTTCGGAACATCGGGGAACTTTTCCTCAATCACGTGCGAAGCCGTTGCCGACGGCATGCCGGGGATCGAGAACTGGTCGATGAACCCCTTCTGGAATGCGGCAACTGCACCGCCCAGCCCCGCCAAAATCAGGAACCACGCGATGATCACAGTCCATTTATGCAGGTAGGAGAACCTGCCGAGTTTGAACAAGGCCTTTGCCATGTCAAGTTTCCCTTACGTCTAATATTCGCCTGGACCGCCCCCAACTGCAGCTTCCCCAAGTTCGCGCTACCCAAGCACTCCCTCGGACTTCACCTGCAGTTTGAAGCCTCTTCGCTACTCCGATGCTAGCGACCACCCCGGATTGGCCAACATCAACTCTGGCGCTGACGCGGTCATTGGGGGCGGGCACGACATAAAAACCGGAAATACTTTTGCTAAGAGTAGCGGACTTCCCGGATAAACGTGAACAATGGGGTGTGTGTTACTGATGTTAATTTTGTGATTTAGGTGCTCCAGGTCGGGCGCCTCACCATTTGCCGCTTTACGACGGACACCTCCCACACCTCCACCACACCCAGGCAATCAGGGCCGATTAAATGCAAAACCCCCGGGGCGGGTTAAGTGACAAAAAGTGTGTCTGATTTTCAGCCTATTTGCTGGTCAGGCCGCATAAAACGGGCTTATATAAG
>NZ_JASPJR010000021.1:0-18964 GCF_030232065.1 Corynebacterium sp. MSK032
CTGGTGTTATCCATGATGCAATGACCGCCTGACCCTACCAGCCGTTTTTCGGGCGATTTTTGTCATAAACGCAGTCAGTAACTCGGATTGATTCGCCGCGGCCGAACATAATCGGCCGAGCATAAACGCAGTCGACGAAGCAAAAGCAAGCACCCACCAACGGAATCGTTGGTGGGTGCTTGCTTTATTGAAATAGAAACGCTTTGCGGAAAATACGACAGCGGTTAGCTTGCGCTAGCTGTCGCGACCAGCGCCTGAGGCCCATTCCTCCCAGTCAGAGTAATAGTCGTCTCGATCGGACTCGTTCGACTTGCCGACGAGTTCCCGCTGCAGACGTTCCAAATCCATTTCTGGTGAATCGTACTTGAGCTGCCGGGCAACCTTCGCCTGCTTTGCTTTCGCACGGCCGCGACCCATGGCCTGACCCCCTTGTGTAATCCGTGGGACGGCACGGGGATACGGCCGACCCACTTATGTCTTATTGCGTTAATTCCTGTAAGACACCATAGCCGATTTTTAGACGAAGGGGTTACGCGGGGAGGCCCATAGTGGGTTGTGTCCTCGCGCTCAGGCAACTCAATATGTGTAGTGACCTGGGGAAATATCCTTTCTGAAAAAGAATGGAAAAAGTTATTTTTTCACCACTCTGTCTGGTGGCTTTACCTATTTCCTGTTACCTATTTCCCTCGCAGGCGGTTGATGGCCACACGGCCCGGCGGCAGCTGCTCAACGCGGTCGATGGAGGAGGGGTCGACGGCCACGGCGCAGTCACCCACCACAAGGCCCTCGCGCTCCTGAGCTGAGCGTTTAAGCAGCGCCAATGCAATCGGGCCGTAATCGGCATGTTGCACGACGGTGCCCACGCGGCCCACGGCGCGCTTGCCCATCATCACTGGATCGCCGGTTTCCGGCAGCGTGGCCGAGCCGTCGAGCTGCAGCATCACCAAAACTCGTGGGGAGCGACCAACATTGTGGACACGTGATACCGTCTCTTGGCCGCGATAGCAGCCCTTGTCCAAGTGCACGGCAGCCGTGTCGAATTCAGAGGCGATCCAGCGCGGAGCCTCATGCGGAATCATCTTCTCGTCTACGTCGATTCCCAGCTCTGGGCGCAAGGAGACTACGCGTTCGGCCTCCCAGCCCATCAGACCAACGGGGGAAGCGCCAGCAGCTACCAACGCGTCCCAAGCGCCGACTACATCCTGTCGGCGCACGAGCACATCCACACGCCCGCCGCGTGGCCACGGCAGGTGCCGGACGTAGGAATGTCCCACAGTCGTAGCTTTGCCCACCTGCGGGAATGCGAGACCAGCGGCTACCAGGACCTCAGGGGCATTCGGCCCCATGACGGAAATAATCGCCCTTTCTACCTCAGCAATTTCCACCTTGGACCAGAACACCATCATGTTCAGGTACTTCAACAGGGAGTCGAAGCCGGCAGGGGGCACGTCGATAAGCACGGAATCGTCCAAAACAGTCAACGTCATGTGATGGAGAACGTGACCGTTTGCATCCAGGTTCAGTGCTTCAGTGACAGTGCCGGGAGCGGCTTCGTCGACCTTCTGCGAAAAAAGTGTGTTGAGGTAGGTCAGGCGATCCTCGCCAGTGACCTCAATAACGCGGTAGTACGAGCGATCTACTACGCCGCAGTCCTCCTGCAGGTGACGTTGCTCTACCAGCGGACGGCCGTAGTGCCATGCCACGCTAGCTTGCCCTGTGGTTTGCTCAACGTTTTTCGCTGAGTTTCCGTCTGGGGCGTTCTCTGAGGCCTTCTCCAAACCTTCCATCTGTCCGCCCAGTTCGAGGGCAGCGGCGCCAGCCACGTGAGACATCAAAGGACTTACATACTCAACACTCACTCCCTCATGTTAACCAGAAATCCTCAAATTAAGCATGGATTAAGCTTGTGTGTATGACGGATTCGCTTTCTTCTCTAGTGCTTATCGACGTCTTCGCAGACGGCGGCCCGGTTGCTGTCGAGGCAGGACAGCCGTTCCTCTACGCGGATGATCTCGGAGCTATTCGCGGCGACGGAGTTTTTGAAACACTCCTGGTCAGGGGTGGTCATACCTGTAATACTGACCGGCACGAGAAGCGATTCGCATCGTCAGCGCTAATGCTGGATTTGCCAACCCCAGATCTGCAGCAGTGGCGGGCGGCTACCGAGGTCGCACTACAGGAGTTGCGCGATAGGTCAATTGAGGGGGATGCGACGTTGCGGTGGGTGTACTCGCGTGGTCGTGAGTCCACCGGAGAGCCGACTGGCTACGTTTTGGCTAGCTCCGCGGAAAAGGTGGCGGAAAACCGTCTGAAGCCGGTATCGGTCATGCTTGCAGAGCGCGGTTTCTCGCTCGACCTTGGCTCCCGTGCACCGTGGGCGCTCATCGGCGCGAAAACGTTGTCATACGCAGCTAATATGGCCGCTTTGCGCTATGCCAAGTCCAAGGGTTTTGACGATGTCATCTTCACGTCCGCAGAGGGCAAGCTCTTGGAAGGCCCAACATCGACCATCATCGTTCAGCGCGGCAATGAACTGCTGACTCCCAACCCCGGTGAAGGAGTGCTGCCGGGCACAACTCAGGCAGCGCTGTTTGAAACAGCCGCCAACTGCGGCTGGAAAGTCACCCCGACGGTCCTGGTGCCCGGGGACCTATTCACCGCCGATGCGGTATGGCTGGTGTCTTCGGTGCGTATCGCGGTCGTGGTTAAGTCCATCGATGGTGAGCCCATCCGGCAGCCGGATGCAATCGCGGAAAAGGAATTCCGCGACCTGTGTGACAAGGCGCTGGCGACGCAGTAGGGCCCCAAATAGTAGGGCTTGATGCAGTTGGGCGACGCAGTAGGGCCCCACAACGCCCGTCGTAAAGCGGGGAGAACCTAGCCCGCGTAGCGCTTGAGCTGCGCGGACATGCGGGGAGCGAATTCCTCATCCCGCAGGCGCTCGTCTACCCACCCGAGATCATTGTTCGGCATCAGACCGTAGAGGCGCTTGCCCGGGCCAAGGGATGCAGGACCGGTAGCGGTGACCATTGTGGAGGCTGCCTGCAGTTCCCATGCACGCTCGGAAACCGGCTTGCCGTAGTAGATCTCAGTGACGCCGGTGGAGTGGACGCAGATGAACTCAATCTCGTCCTCGTTGTTAATGCGCCAAAATCCTGTTTCGCGCTGGTCAGGGCCGGTCGGCTTGCCTTCTTCGTCCAGCTTCCAGATGCGCGACTCATACTTCAGGTAGTTCTCGCCATCGTGGCTGAAAATGAGCTGCTGGCCGAAGTTGTACTCGCCGTCGACGACAGTGTTCGCCTGCCCCTCACCGCGCCACACGCCGACCAGCGGCAGTAGTGCCAGCAGGCCGTCGTGAATATTCGGGCCGAAGCGCAGGTTAGCGGTCTCGTCGGGGATCGGGAGCCCCTCAAGCTCAGTGATGTTGCGCGTAGCGGTGCTCTTGGCCTGTTCGGCCGCGCGGTTGATGGCCTCGTTGCCGTCGAGGCGAGGGGCTTCCGCAGCTGCAGGCTCCTGTGCAGCGGCGTCTGTCTGGTTGCTGCCATTCTTCTCGGTCATGCTTCACACTCTACCGCTGAAGCTCTTGTGGCCATGTATGGGCTGTTGTCGCATGGTGCTAACGCTGCACCGACGCTTAACGGCGATGCTTGACGACGGCCTTAGCGACGCACCCGACAGTTCTTCTCCGGCAGCTTCTCCGTGGATTGAGCTGACGCCTCGGCGTCCTGCTGGGATGTCGGCGGCATGAAGTTTGTTGGCGACACGGTGCACAGAATCTGTTCGCCTTCGATGGTGATAGAACCGCCCGACACGTACACGCGAGTCGCCGGCATGCCCATCGGTATCTCTGAATCCCGCAGCGTCAGAGCGAAGGTGTCCATGATGTGCTGCGTATCAGCCTCAGACAGCTCAGGTTTGATGTGGCTTTTAGAATCCGTTGGGGACGAGGGCGCAGAAATAATCTCCATCGGCGTAATGACCACGTCGCGGCTGACAATGCGCAACTTCGCCGTAACCTGGGTTTTTCCCTGCCATCCGGCTGGCGTGGCCTCGAAGATAGCCTCGGTCTCCCAGCCGCCGGTGGGGGAGGAGTCCTTCAGGCTCTGGATACTCAAGTCTGTCAGTCCCAGCTTGTTTCCCAGAGAGACACCGTCGAGCGAGAGCTTAGTGAAGTACTGCTTCGTCGGCGATTCTGGGAAATTACCGCTGAGCACTGCCGATGCCGGGACCTTAACGTTGGAGGCTCCGTACTCCAGAGATACCAAGCCGAAGTCGGGCACCTCGACATCGCGGATGCGCGAGGTTACGGAGCTCCATTTTCCCGTAACAAAAGAGGACAAGTAGGCCTTGCCACCAATGGCGACGTATGGGGTCATCTCCAGCTGAGCAGTCTCCTGAATATGCTCGGAGAGCTTGTACTCCGCATGGCTGGCGAAGCCCATGTCGGTGGCAATCACCAGCGCGGCAACGGCGAGGATAGAGCCACCGATCTTCTTCTGTCGTCGGGAAATGGACACACTCTATTAGTACCCCATCGCTTTTGGCTCAGACGACATCGGGGAAGTGTTGAATTCGCTGCTGTGTATAGGGTGGGGCGTATGAACGTAACCGAACTGCTTGACGTAGACACCACCGCCGCCGATACGCTACTGCAGCACGCCCACTCCGCCGACGGCGTGGAGGCGTTCGGCGAGGCTTTCGTCCGAGGGCTTGACGACGAATCTTTCGGGCATCGACACTTTGCGATTATTGAGAACGACCGTTACTTGGGCCTGGCCGCCGTTGCGCCGGATGCTGTGGAGATGGTTGTTGACCCGGAGTTTCGTAAGCAAGGAGTGGGGGCGAAGCTGCTTGCGCATATCGATGCTGAGGTCGGCGAGCGCCTGCCTGTCTGGGCTCACGGTGATGTCGCCGGTGCCAGTCGTTTGGCAGAGTTGACGGGACGCAAGGTCATCCGCGAGCTGTTGCAGATGTCCATTTCGAGCTCAGCGTTGGAGAAGGCTGCGGGGGCCGTCGATAAGCGCGATGATGTTGAAGCGCTAACCCTGACTGCGGCACGCGCGAAGTGGGGTGAGGCGGCCGTGGATCGGGTGTGGTTGGCTGTGAATAATGAGGCGTTTGACTGGCATCCGGAGCAGGGCGGTTGGTCGCAGCCACAACTCGATCGCGCTCGGAACGTGCAGTGGTTCGACCCGGAGGGCGTGTTCTTTGCTGCGGATGTGGCCGGGGCGCGCGACAGTGCGGAGGAGATTTGCGGTTTCCACTGGACGAAGTGGCATGCCGAGGAGTCTGTGCCAACTGGCGAGGTGTATGTGATTGGACTGAGCTCGAAGGCACGCGGACGTGGTCTCGGACGATGGCTGACCAACGTTGGGCTTTCCTATCTCCGAAACCGGGGAGCGGAAAAGGTAATTCTCTATGTCGAAGGCGACAATGCGCCGGCAGTGCGCACGTACCGTGCGGTCGGTTTCGAGGTGGCCCGCCGTGATGTGATGTACGGCGCGTAGATGCGACGGTTCGGTTTATTGGGGGAGTTATTGAAGGCGAGCTAGGGGGGGGGGCGAGCTTAGCTTTATCTCAGTTTTAGGTGGTTTTCCTCTGGCGCGGGGGCAATGATTCTTGTGTTTTTGAGGAGATGCTGTCCAATCCTCAGTGTTTCAGGGGCGCATTTTAGGGCCTCTTACAGGGAAAATGAGGATAAATAAAGAATTACTTGCGCCGTTCACCAATTGTTAATGTTCTGAACAGGTTCCGGTTACTATCGGTAGATAGGTTCAGCGCAGTGGACCGGAGTGTGGCGGTTCCACGTGAACTGTTTCACTCATTGTGTAAAACCCCGGAGGATTTACTGTGCTGAAGAAGAACCGTGCGGCATCTGTCATTGGTCTGGCCGCTGTTGCAAGCCTTACCCTGGCTGCTTGCTCTGAAGAGGGCGGCGAAGGCGCTTCTAACGTTGAGGGTCTGGCTGACGTCACCGGTGAGCTGCAGGGCGAGGGCGCTACCTCGCAGCAGCGCGCCATGGATCTGTTTGCCACCAAGTTTGAAGAGACCGGCTCGACCCTGTCGTACAACGCATCTGGCTCTGGTTCCGGTCAGACTCAGTTCATTGCCGGCACCGTTGCTTTCGCTGGCTCTGACTCCCCGCTGAAGGAGAAGGACGGCAAGGACCAGGTCGCAGAGGCTAAGAAGCGCTGCGACGGCAATGAAGCATGGCACCTGCCGATGGTTATCGGTCCGGTTGCCGTTGCCTACAACCTCGAGGGTGTTGACGTCGCTCTGACCCCGGCTCTGGTTGCTGAAATCTTCGACGGCAAGATCACCAAGTGGAACGACCCGAAGATCGCTGAGGTCAACGAGGGTGTCGATCTTCCGGAGAAGGACATCAAGGTTGTCTACCGCTCTGAGGAGTCCGGTACTACTGATAACTTCATGAAGTTCCTGAGCGCAGCTGCTCCGGAGCAGTGGCAGCACGAGGCTTCCAAGTCCTTCCCGACTGCTACTGGCCAGGGTGCTAACGGCTCGGCTGGTGTTGTCAACGAGGTCGCCAACATCGACGGTGCTATCACCTACGTCGAGGCTGGCTTCGCTGAGGACAAGGACCTGGGCATCGCCAAGATGGACTTCGGTCATGGTCCGGTTGAGCTGAACAACGACACCGTCGGTAAGGCTCTGGATTCCGTCACGTTTAAGACTGAGGGTCACAACATGGTTGTTGACACCGACGCTCTGTTCGCAATGGACGAGGAAGGCGCTTACCCGCTGGTTCTGACCACTTACGAAATCGTCTGCTCCGCTGGTTACGACGAGCAGACTCGTGACCTGGTTAAGAACTTCCTGAAGGTTGTTCTGGAAGAGGGCCAGGGCCCAGAGCTCGAAGAGCTGGGTTACATCCCGGTTCAGGGTGAGTTCAAGGACAAGCTGTCCGCAGCGGTTGACGCTATCAAGTAATTCTTTGCGTGCAACGCGGGTGAAAGCAGAGTTGGCTCTGTCCTTACCCGGTTGGCGCGAGGATCACTTCAGCCGGCCACGCAGATCTGAGCTGTAGGCCGAAAACCTGACGTAGACCGGTTGGCTTTATATATCGACACCTCAGTTGATTGGGTACCGCTCGTAGAGGGGTACAGAGGCCAATCGGTCTTCATGTGCGTTTAAGCACAAATCACTTCTACTTAGGAAATGAGATCATGAGTTCCTCGACTCCCATTGAAGGGAAGCAGGAGGCTGTAGACAGCAGTCTGTTGCAGTCCTCAGCACCGCAGGTGGATTCCTCCGGCGACGAGAGCTCGGAAGAGCAAGCCATTCAGACCGGCGTTGTTCGTCCTGGTGACCGAATCTTCAAGATTCTGGCGGTAGGATCTTCCGCATTGGTGACTGCTGCCATCATCGCAATTGCAGTGTTCCTGCTCCTGCGCGCAGTTCCGGCAATGTCCCGTAACGAAGCGAACTTCTTCACCTACACCGAACGATGGAACCTGGCGGATACCTCCGCCATGTACTTCGGTATTCCGAACATGTTTCTGGTGACCGTCGCGGTTTCCATCCTGGCGCTGATTCTGGCTATGCCGGTTGCGCTGGGTATTGCTATCTTCCTGACTGCCTATGCTCCAAAGAAGATGGTCAAGCCGCTGGGTTACCTCGTGGATTTGCTGGCTGCAGTGCCGTCGATTGTTTACGGTCTGTGGGGCTTTATGGCTCTCGGTCCGGCATTGGCTGGTCTGTACGGGTGGTTGGCTAAGACGCTGGGCTTTATCCCGATGTTTGCCCTGTACCCAAACTCGCCGGCATTCGAGACCGGTCGAAACCTCTTCACCGGTGGCATTGTGCTGGCAATTATGATTCTGCCGGTTATTGCGGCTACCACCCGTGAGGTCTTTGTTCAGACCCCGCGTGGTCACATTGAGGCATCGCTGGCTCTCGGTGCGACCCGTTGGGAGATGGTCAAGCTGGCTATTCTGCCATTCGGTCGTTCTGGCTTTATCTCCGGCTCGATGCTGGGTCTGGGACGTGCCCTCGGTGAGACGATGGCTCTGTACCTCGTAATCTCCCCGTCCTCGGCATTCCGTGGCTCGCTTTTCGACGGTGGTACCACCTTCGCAACCGCAATTGCTAATGCGGCACCGGAGTTCAATGACAACCTCAAGGCCGGCGCTTACATGTCCGCAGGTTTGGTGCTGTTCTTGCTGACCTTCGTGGTCAACTCCGCAGCCCGAATGATTGCGAAGAAGTAGCAAGGTCGTAGGAAAAGAAACGAGAAGTAACAATGACTAGTTCAACTACTGATTCTTCGCCTCACGGCCCTGCAGACATGGTCCCCACCACCGAGTCGGCATTCACCCAGATTAAGGGTTCCCGCAAGGTGGCGGACAGCGTCTCCACGGTCCTGATTTACTTCTGCATGGCTCTTGCTCTGGTCCCGCTGGTGTGGGTTCTCTTCGAGCTTGTCGTCCGAGGTACCCCGTCACTGCTGAGTGGTGAGTGGTGGACTGCATCCCAGCGCGGTGTCACCGTTGGTGCGTCTGCCGGCGGTGTTGCGCATGCAATCGTCGGTACCTTGGTTCAGGCTCTGGTTACTACTCTCATGACCGTGCCGTTCGGTATCTTCGTCGCCATCTACTTGGTCGAGTACGCAGGTAACTCCCGCCTGGGCAAGGTCACCACCTTCATGGTCGACATTCTCTCCGGTGTGCCGTCGATTGTCGCGTCGCTGTTCATCTACTCGATGTGGGTGGTCATGTTCGGCATGAGTCGCTCCGGCTTCGCCGTCTCGCTGGCGCTGGTTCTGCTGATGCTGCCAATCGTTGTCCGCAACACCGAGGAAATGCTGCGCATCGTTCCGCACGAGTTGCGTGAAGCCTCTTACGCTCTGGGTGTTCCGAAGTGGAAGACCATTTTGAAGATCGTGCTCCCGACCGCACTGTCGGGCATCGTCACCGGCATCATGCTGGCCGTCGCCCGCGTCATGGGTGAGTCCGCACCGATGCTGATCCTGGTTGCAACCTCACGAATCATCACCTATAACCCGTTCGGCCAGTCGCAGTCCTCGCTGCCGCTGTTCATGCTGGACATGTACAAGGCCGGTAATACCGGTGCGGCATTCGACAAGATGTGGGGCGCAGCGCTCACGCTGGTTCTCATCATTGCCCTCATCAATATCCTGGCGCGCGTCATATCCGCCAAGTTCTCCGTCAAGAGCAGTTAATGCTGGGCGCCTAACGTCCGCTATTTCAAGGAAGGTTTTTGAAAGACCATGGCTAAGCGCCTAGACCTTAACGATGTCAACATCTACTACGGCGATTTCCACGCTGTGCAGAACGTCGACCTGCACGTCCCGCCGCGTTCCGTTACCGCATTCATTGGCCCGTCCGGCTGTGGTAAGTCCACCGTGCTCCGTTCGCTGAACCGTATGCACGAGGTCATCCCGGGTGCCTACGTCACTGGCGAGGTGCTTCTCGACGGCGAAAACATCTATGGCCCGAAGATCGATCCGGTCTCTGTTCGTAACACCATCGGTATGGTGTTCCAGCGTCCGAACCCGTTCCCGACCATGTCCATCGAGGACAACGTCGTGGCTGGCCTGAAGTTGGCCGGTGTTAAGAACAAGGCTCATCTCCAGGAGGTTGCCGAGAAGTCCCTGCGCGGCGCCAACCTCTGGGATGAGGTCAAGGACCGCCTGGACAAGCCGGGTGGCGGCCTCTCTGGTGGTCAGCAGCAGCGTCTGTGTATCGCACGCGCAATTGCAGTTGAGCCGGAAGTTCTGCTGATGGACGAGCCGTGTTCCGCACTGGACCCGATTTCCACTCTGGCAATCGAGGACCTGATTCATGAGCTGAAGGAAGAATTCACCATCGTCATCGTGACCCACAACATGCAGCAGGCAGCTCGTGTGTCCGATCAGACCGCATTCTTCTCCCTCGAGGCAACCGGTAAGCCGGGTCGCCTGGTTGAGGTTGGCCCGACCAAGAAGATCTTCGAGAATCCAGACAAGAAGGAAACCGAGGACTACATCTCCGGTCGCTTCGGCTAAACGCTTTGCGTATGCCGTAATAAGCCAATAAGAGCCCCGTACTTCACGCGTGTTCACGCGAGGTACGGGGTTCTTATTGTTGTTGCAGTTTATGAGATTGCTATGTCGCGCACATGTTTTGCCACCTGATTGTCTAACCGCGGAGGTGATTTGTGCCGGGGAAAACAGTTTTTGTGGCGGGATCAAGCAGTTACTGACTAGGTTTATGTCAGATGAATAGCGTTTACTCACAGTAAAGTGTCATAAACCTAGTCAGTTTCTCGGGCTGGGGCAGTGTTTGGCTGGGGAGGTGTTTAGCCTGGTGAGGCTTAAAAACGGCTCCACTCCGGCCTAAAATCCGCGCCCTAGGCCAGCAGCCACCCCCCCCAACATCCCTACAGCTCAGCCCAACACCCAGCCCCGCCCAGCAGCCCTACAGCCCAGCCTCCCAACAGCCTGCAGCTTCACGGACCTACATACGCAGGTGACGCTCCAAGGCCTGCAGGCGTTGGTTAAAGCTGCGCTGGTCGCGCTCATCCTCGAGCTTGTCCAGGTAGACATCGCGCTTGTAACCGGTGGCCAGGTAAATAATCCGGGCGGCAACCTCGACAGCGTGATCCGCGTAACGCTCGTAGAAGCGGCTCAGTAGAGTGACATCCACTGTCTGCGCAGGGGAGTGCGGCCAATTATCGTCGTTGGTCAGCGTAAACAGGTGCTGGTGAATGTCATCGATGCTGTCATCGGTCTTATCCAAGGCCAATGCCTGGTCAACGTCGTAGTCGATGAGCACCTGACGGGTTTCGTGCGTCATCTGTTCAGATACGGAGGCCATCTCGCGGAAGAACCCCTCCACGGGCTCTGGTAGTGCCTTGTTCGGGTGGCGACGCCGGGCAACGTTGGCAATATGCACACTCAATGCGCCCATGCGGGAGATGTCCTCGACAATGTAGAGGCCACTGACAATCTGTCGGAGATCACCAGCCACAGGAGCTTCGCGGGCCAACAGCTCGAAGGCTCGCTGCTCCGCATCCTGGCGCAGGTCCTCGAGAGAATCAATCTGGGAAAGAACTGTTTCAGCCGAGACCAAATCAGCCTCGAAGAGGGCCTTGTTCGCAAGCTTGTGCATGGAGCCAACTCGGTCACACATCACAATCAGGCTGTGAGCCAAGTTGTCCATTTGTTCTCGGTAGACAGTGCGCATGCGTTCCATAGTAGGCAATCCTCAACAACGTCGCGCGTTAGTGGGGAGCCCCCAATTACCCCTCGTAAAGTTATGTAAACACTCGCTCAGAACCGAAGCTTAGCCACCGGAGTGCATAATCTCCGCGCCCTCGGGCACGGTGTCGTCCTCCGGGTCGTCCAGCCAGCCCTCCGGCAAGACCACCTTTGCAGGGGACCCCTGTCGGCCGCGGGCGCCGTCGGCGTCCTCCGGGCGGGCGTGGGCGCTGGGGCCGTCGTAAAGCGGTGCGAGAATCTCGTCGAGCGTTGCCAGCGAATCGACGCGCGCAAGAGACTTCCGCACCTCACTGCCGGCAGGGTATCCCCGCAGGTACCAGGCAATGTGCTTGCGCAGGTCGCGGCAGCCCTTACGCTCGCCCTCGTGCTCCACGAGCAGTTCCGCGTGACGACGGATAATCCCCGCGACCTCACCAAATGTTGGTGCCGGCGGCACTTCTTCGCCACGCAGCTCGGCGGACAACTGCGCGAACAGCCACGGGCGGCCAAGGCAGCCGCGACCGACGACGACACCGTCGCAGCCGGTCTCGTCGAGCATTTTGCGGGCATCGGTGGAGGCGAAGATATCGCCGTTGCCAAGCACTGGGATATCGCTGAAGCCGGAGTCGACCATGTGCTCCTTCAGCCGCGCGATCTGCGACCAGTCAGCGTGGCCGGAGTAGCGCTGCGCTGCAGTGCGGGCGTGCAGAGCCACAGCCTGGGCGCCCATCTCGGCGGCGATGCGGCCGGCGTCGAGGTGCGTGTGGTGCTCGTCATCGATGCCGACGCGGAACTTCACGGTCACCGGGATGTCCGTGCCCTCCGTGGCCTTGACCGCTGCGGCGACGATGTTGCCGAAGAGGCGACGCTTATATGGCAGCGCCGAGCCGCCGCCCTTGCGGGTGACCTTTGGTACCGGGCAACCGAAGTTCATGTCGATGTGGTCGGCGAGGTTTTCGTCGACGATCATCTTCGCGGCCTCGTAGGTCCACTTCGGGTCAGTGGTGTAGAGCTGCAGGCTGCGGGGGTTCTCGTCGGGCGCGAAGGTGGTCATGTGCATGGTCTTTTCATTGCGTTCGACCAATGCGCGGGCGGTGACCATCTCGCAGACGTAGAGACCGGAGACCGTGCCTGTACGCTGCAGCTCCTGCTCGCGGCACAGCGTGCGGAATGCCACGTTGGTGATACCGGCCATCGGCGCGAGTACCACGGGGGAGGCGAGCTCAAAGGGGCCGATGTGCATGTGCGCGGACGTGGCATCGGCGGGTGTGGCGGCACTGAGTGGACTCGTGGAGGTATCTAACACGTACAGTATTGTGTCACGCTGAACTGCCGTTTTCGAATCTGTTTTATCTGGCAGATCGGATCGCCCCGGTTAGCGCTGCGTCCGCGGATGCCTGACGACGATCACCGTTCGGCGCCCCCTCCCACCGGGCAGGTCGGTGGTATTGCGGAGAATTTCCAGGATGTGACTCGACTCCTCGTCGAGGTGTTCAGTGGGCTCGTCGAGAAGCAAAATTGGCGCTGTGCTGACAAGCGCACGGGTGAGAATGAGCCTGCGTCGCTGACCACCCGAGAGACTGTCCGCGCCGCTGTCCAGAATCGTGTCCAGGCCGTCGGGTGCGGCATTGACCCAATTGCGCAGGCCCACGGCGTCCAGTACGGAGTAAATGTCCTCGTCGCTGACCTGCGGGTTACCAATAGAGATGTTGTCCCGCACCGTCGTGGCGAAGATATGCTCATCCTCGGCGACGAAGCGCACCAGGTCGCACTGCTCCGTGTTTACGTGGGGCTCTCCGGCACTTGCCGCACTGCGCCACAGCTCACGTCCGTCTCCGTCAATGATAGTCACCGTGCCCGCAACCGGCGGGATTTGTCCGGCGATTGTTTTCAGCAGCGTGGTCTTTCCGCTTCCCGACGGCGCCGTGATCTCCCGGTAGTCGCCAAAGGTGACCTCGAAGTTTTGCATCGGCAGTTGAGCTGGCTGGGCAGCGGGCCCTTCCGCAGTATTCGAGCTGTTGTCGTCGGGGTAGCCCACGATCAAGTCTTGAACCTGCAGAGTTGGCCGAACTGCTAGGTGGTTCTGAGGGAGCGTGGACGTGTGAATTGGCGCTGTGGGGGCTGGGGCTGAGCGCATGGCATCCGCTTCCTCTGATTCGCTCGCACTTGACGCGAGCGTCAGCAAGGCTTCCCTCGATTGCGCCAGTGTTTGCGCAGCAGCTGGCAGCGGACCAACCGCTTCAAAAGCAGCTAGCGGCACCAGAACCAGAACTGTCAGCCACTCGGGGGAGTGCAGCAAACCGCCTCCAGCGCCCCCGGCCGAATCCGTCACCAACCATGACGCTACGACCACGGTCAGGACAGCGGTCAACACGCTAGCCGCGGTGCTCAGTGCGGAGGCGCGGGCATTTGCTCGACCTGCGGCGTCATCGATGGCCGCAACCGTTTTGCTGGAGGATGACGCGGCAGAGACTGCCTCATCCAACTGGCCGTGGATACGCAGGCCGGCGGCGTCGGAAAGCAGCGCTTCGACGGCAGCGGCATGCGACTGAAGCGCGGCCGCGCGACGCTGACTTGAGCGCGCAGTGGCGCGATACGTCAGGTAAGGAGCAACACCGCCGGCCAGAAGCAGTCCCACCGCCAGGAGAACCGCAGCGGCAGGCGAGAGTAGAGCCACAAAGATGACGGCGATGAGGGAGGTCATCAGCGCCACCAACGCGGGCACTATTGAACGCACGACGGCATCGGCAAGTGCGTCAATATTCGCCCCGAGCGCTGTGACAATATCGGAACGCTCACGCAGCGCCAGCGTACGGTCGGCCACGAAATGCTCCCATAGCTTCACGCGCGAGCGCTCGGCGGTTCGCAACGCCACATCGTGGGAGACCAACCGGTCGAGGTATCGAAACGCAGCTCGCGAAATACCCAGCGCGCGCACAGACGTCACCGCCAAGGTGATGTCCATCAGCGGTGGCATCTGCCAAGAACGCGTAATCAGCCACGCCGACACCACGGTCAGACTCAGCGCGGACAGCAGCGTGATGGTGCCCGCCAACACCGGCCAAACCAGGTCGCGGGGTTTCACCAGGCGACGAAGCGCTTGCAGAGTAGTCATCGCGACTGCACCTCCACCACGCCGTCGGCGGCCGCAATCAACAGCGGATCATGGCTGGTGGCAATCACTGTGGCTCCGCGCCGGGCACGTGCGTGCAGGAGCCTAATCACGGACTGCGCACTGTCGGTATCCAGGTGAGCTGTCGGTTCATCGAGGAGGACGAGGTCGCGGGTGTCGTCGGCAAGCTCGCGCCGAAGCGCCTCCCGCTGACGTTGCCCGAGCGAGCGCCGCGAATTGTCTCCCACCGTCGCTGCGTCCAACACTGGGCGCTGGGGCAGCCACGCGATGCGCCGCAGCAGATCCTGGTCACGGAGAATGCGCTGGCCGTCGCGAATAGTTACGGAGCCTTCCAACCCCTCGTGCACGATGCCGGCGACCGCAAGCAGCGCTGTCGTCTTGCCCACGCCGTTCGGCCCCGCCAGCACCGTCACTGTGCCTGGCTGCGCGATGGCGCTTAATTCACTTGGCCGCACGCCGTCTCGCCCCGGCGCGGAAAGGCGTTCGAACACGACCGTGGGGGCGCTGTGGACACTGCTTGACGACGTTCCTTCGGCCACCTCTTCCACAGTTTCAGAGGTGGTGTCTGTGGAGTTTGGAGTCTGGCCAGCGTCCTTGTCTAACAGTTCCGTGACTTCGGTGGCAGCGACCACACCGTCCTGGGCGGCGTGGAATTTCTGGCCAACCTGGCGCACCGGGCCATAGATTTCTGGGGCGATGATGAGCACTGCCAGGCCGGTTGCCAGCGTCATGTGGCCTCCCAGAAGTCGGAAACCGATGCCGACGGCGATGAGGGCGATTGACAGGGTGGTGAGGAATTCCAGGACCGACGCGGATAGGAAAGCGATGCGCAGGACCTCCATGGTGGATTTCCGGTGGCGGGTCGACAGGCGCTTGATTTCCTCGCTGGGGGTGTCGGCCATGTTGTGCGCTTTGAGCGTTGGCAGGCCGATGACCAGGTCGAGAATCTGACCACGCACCGTGCCGATGTCGGCCAGACGGCGTTCTGTGTGGCCCTCAGTGAGGCGACCTACCAGCCACATGAACAGTGGAATGAGTGGCAGCGTGACAACCGCGATGGCAACCGATGGGAGGTCCAACCATGCGACTGCGACCAGTGCCATCGGGGTAGCCAGCGCTGCGGCCACCAGTGCGGGGAGGAATTCCGCCACGTAGACGGCCACACCATCGAGCCCGACCGAAAGCAATGCGCGCCAGTGCGCGGTGTCGACAGTGCGAGGATCGCGCAGAGCCAGGGCTCGCAGTGCCCGGCTGCGCAGGTCTGTGGCCACGCGTGCACCCGCAGATTGGCCGAAACGCACGAGCGCGTAGGAGCAGGCCACCCGAACGAGTACAGCGGCCGTGGCTATCAGCGCGAATAATGTCCAATTAGGAGTTGCCTCACCCAGAACCTGCGCCGTAATAGTGCCGATTGCCAGCCCCAACGCGATTGTGGCACCTGTGCTCGCGGCGGTCAGTGCGCCCGCGAAAATGACCCAACGCCAGGCTGGGGCCGACAGCTTGAATAGTTTCGGATCGACAGGTGCCACTTTTTAGAAACTAACCTCCAACGGACGGTCTACTGCGAGACCTTACGCTCAGCCATCAACCGCTTGCGGAATACCCAGTATGTCCACGCCTGGTAGGCAATCACCAGTGGGGTAATCACCAGCGCGGTCCAGGTCATGATTTTCAGCGTGTAAGGGTTAGAGGCGGAATTCCAGATATCGAGGGAGACGCCGTCGGCAAGCGTCGTCGGCATCAGGTACGGGTACATGGCGCCGAAGACAACGGTGGTGACGGCAGTCACGGTGACGGCGGTTGCGGAAAAAGCGATGCCGTCGCGGTTGCCTACGGTTGCGGAGATGGCAATGACCAGCCCCGCGACGGCGATAACGACAACAGCCCACAGCCAGGTCTTTCCGTATCCCAACTGTGTCCAGATGAGGAACACGCCGCCAAAAATCAGCGCCGACAGTGCCGGAATTCGAGCGGCGTTGCCGACCTCGTCGCGTAGCTTGCCGGCGGTCTTCAGCCGCAGGAACGTAACTGCGTGAAGAGCGAACACAGCCGCAAACGCAATCCCGCCGACCAGAGCGTACGGGTTCAGCAACCCGAGCAGGGTACTAAAGCCGGAGTCCAAGTTCTTGTCGGCATTCAGCGGGACACCGCGCACCAGGTTCGCGACCGCTACGCCCCACAGAATTGGAGGCAGCCAGGAGCCGAAGATAATCGCGCGGTCGCACCAGGCGCGCCAGTGCTCATCGTTGACTTTGAAGCGCCATTCCAGCCCGACGATACGGACAATCAACGCCACCAGAATCAGGAAGAGCGGCAGGTAGAAGCTGGAAAACATAGACGCATACCATTCCGGAAACGCCGCGAAGAGCGCGCCGCCAGCGGTAATTAGCCACACTTCGTTGCCGTCCCATACCGGCCCGATAGTTCCGAGCATCGCTTTACGACGCGGTTCATCGCGGCCAACGAACGGCAGCAGCATTCCGACGCCGAAGTCAAAGCCCTCGAGAAGGAAGTAGCCGGCGAACAGGAACGCGATCAGGACAAACCACAAAACGGGAAGATCTAATCCGAACATGTCAGAGATACATCCTTATCTACTTTGTGTCCTCAGTCGCGGAGACTTCGGAGTCGGGGCTGGCAGCGGACTGGGCATGGACCTTGTTGAATCGAACCGGAGACGAGATGATCGCGCCCAGATTGGTAGCGATTGGTGACGACGGGCCAGCGTGCTCGGGGTCATTGCCGATGGCGTTGATAGCCTCAGCGGATTCGGTCGGAGGTCCGGCAATAACTGCGCGGCGAATCAACCAGAACCACACCACTGCCAAAATCAGGTAGAGCAGGGTAAAGCCCACCAGGGTGATAATCACCGTGGCCGGTGCGTGGTCGGACACACCCATATCGACGGTCATGCGAATCAGCTCGGTGCGCGGGTCGCCCGCGTGATCCGGGTTCGGGTGCACAATCCAGGGCTGACGGCCCATCTCCGTAAAGATCCAGCCAGCGCTGCTGGCCAAGAACGGGAACGGAATCGCGAGGATACTGCAAGCGGCGAAAATGCGGGCTCGCTTGCCCGTCGGCACGCGCCCCTTGCGAGTAAATAGCCAAGCGAAAAACGCGATAGCCAGAGAACCGACCATGAGCCCAATCATGGCGCGGAAAGACCAGTATGTGACGAACAGATTCGGAGAGTAATTGCCTGGGCCGAAGACCGCCTCAGCTTTTTCTTGCAGGTCCTGCACGCCCTGGAGCGTGACGCCACTGAACTTGCCCTCGGCCAGGAAAGGCAGCACCCATGGCACCTCGATGAGATGCAGCACCGAGTCGCAATTGTTGTGCGTACCGACGGTCAGAATCGAGAACATTGGATCTGTCTGCGTGTGGCACAGGGACTCGGCCGATGCCATCTTCATCGGCTGCTGCTCGAACATAAGCTTGGCCTGGACATCGCCGGTGATAAACACCGCCAGCGAGCTGAGCACAGTTGTCCAGAGCCCGACCTTCATGGACTTGTGAAACGTCCGTTCGTGAACAGTATTGCTCTGGCCACCGCGGCGGCTCTGAACCAGCCACCAGCCACTGACGCCGACAACGAGCGTGCCGGCGGTAAGGAAAGAGCTGGCCACGGCATGCGGGAAAGCTGCCAAGGCAGTGGAGTTGGTCAACAGTGCGCCAAAGTCTGTAAGCTCTGCGCGGCCGGTTTCCGGGTTGTAGACCGCGCCTACAGGATGCTGCATGAACGAATTGGCGACGATGATGAAATACGCCGAGATATTCACCGCAATAGCGACAATCCAAATCGAGAGCGTGTGCATCCAGGTGGGAATACGCCCCCAGCCGAAAATCCACAGTCCCAGGAAAGTGGATTCCAGGAAGAATGCGATGAGACCTTCAAGAGCCAGCGGGCCGCCGAAGACATCACCGATCATGCGGGAGTACTCCGACCAGTTCATACCGAACTGGAATTCCTGGACGATACCCGTGGCTACGCCCATGGCGAAGTTAATAATGAAGATGGTGCCGAAAAATCGTGTCGCTCGGTACCAGAGGTCATTTTTCGTCGTGGCCCACAGTGTCTGCATGAGCGCGACGAGCGGAGCTAGACCAATTGTCAGCGGGACAAAAATGAAGTGGTAGACGGTGGTTATGCCAAATTGCCAACGAGATATATCGACGACATCCATGTTTCCTCGACTGAAAAAGTAGACATAAACGATGCGTGTACTCCGACGGATTTGTCGAAGCCTGCATCAAGTGTCCGCAGTATTCCTGCTTATTAATTCAGTCGGACAGGAGGGGTAAAAAGTTCCGGGGCGTGAACTTATCGACGCGGGCAGGGCAAAACTCCGGAGGGCAATTATTAAAAACAAGCGCGTAATTGCTAGGCTATTTTGTTGCGCGGGCCTTTAGCTCAGCTGGTAGAGCTACGGACTTTTAATCCGCAGGTCGCGGGTTCGATCCCCGCAGGGCCCACAAGCACGAAAAACCCCAGGTCATCAACGGCCTGGGGTTTTGTCGTATCTTGCCTGTATTTTTCGGGTTAAGTAAAGAAAAGTGTGTCTTTTCCGGGCGTGTTGCGGTTATTTGATCCAGCCTTTTTGGATGCCGAGGTT
>NZ_JASPJR010000022.1:0-16640 GCF_030232065.1 Corynebacterium sp. MSK032
CACTCAATCGGCATCCAGAAAGGCCAAATCTAACCCCCGCGCGACACGCCGAGCCAGACACACATTTTGTCGTTTAAGGCAAAAAGTAGGGTTCAGCAGCCAACGACGAAACCCTCCCTCGCCCGGATAACTCCAGGTGAGAGAGGGTTTCTACTTGGTCGGGGTAGCGGGATTTGAACCCACGGCCTCTTCGTCCCGAACGAAGCGCGCTACCAAGCTGCGCCATACCCCGAGGCCGCAGACACGAACTGGGAACATACGTCTCAGTGCTGTGCTTGCGAGGACTTACTTTAGCCCGACGCTGAGTCAGAATGCAAAACGCCTGCTTAACGGGCTGTGGGGACAAGCCGCGGTCTCCGCCGCGCCCTTACAAACTACGAACTGCACCCTTACAAACTACGAACTACGAACTACGAATCCCGCTCCACAACCTCAATCAAGGTCGCGGATGGGCGGCAGAACAAGCGCACCGGAGCGTAAGGGGAAGTGCCAAGGCCATTGGAGACATGCAGCCATGTCTTCTCGGTCCAGCGCGACAACCCCGAGGCCCGCGAGCGGTCGATACCGCAGTTGGTCACAATGGCCTTCCCGCCGGGCAGGCACACCTGGCCACCGTGTGTGTGACCAGAAAGCACCAGGTAGTAGCCGTCTTCCGCAAAAGCATCCAACACGTGGGGCTCTGGCGAGTGCGACAGGCCGATAGCGATGTCGGCATCCGCATTCGGAGCACCGGCGATCTGCGAATAATCCTCCAACTCGTGATGAGGGTCATCTACACCGGACAGCGCCACCTTCACGCCACCCGCCACAAACTCCAGCCGGGCATGGGTGGCATCCTGCCAGCCGTGCTCGATAAACGCAGCGCGCATGCCGCGCCACGGCAGTTCGACGCGTGAGGGCTTGCGCTTCTTGCCTGTCAGGTACTTCAGCGGATTGACAGGCCGTGGCGCGAAGTAGTCATTCGTACCGAACACGAAGGCACCCGGACGGTTCAGTAGGGGGCCGAGCGCTGCGAGGACACTGGGGACGGCCTTGTCGCTGCCCAGGTTGTCGCCGGTATTAATCACCAGGTCAGGGTTCAGAGCATCGAGGCTGGCAACCCACTTCTGCTTCAACTTCTGGTCGGGGAGCATGTGGAAGTCGGAGACATGCAGAATCCGGAAAGGCTCACCCTCGCGCTTTCCCACCCGGGCGAGCGTGCCGGGTGCCAGCACGGGAACTTGCACACGGTGGAGTTTAAATGCACGCAATTCGATTTGGTTCGCGTAGAGGAACGTCGTCAAGCCAAGCGTGGCGAGAGCTGCGGCAGACCGCAGAATTTGGTTGGAAAAAGCGCGCGATGTCATGACAGAGACACTATCAACTACAGCGGTAATCTAGGGCGTATGAGTGAACTGAAGAACACAATTGTCTCCGATATGACCGCCGCGATGAAGGCCCGCGACAAGGAAACCGTTGCGGCGCTGCGCATGCTGAAGGCCGCCATCCAGACCGAGGAGGTTTCCGGCTCCAAGCACGAGCTCACCGATGACGAGGTGCTGCGTGTGATTGAGCGGGAGGTCAAGAAGCGTCGCGAGTCCGCTGAGATGTACGCCCAGAACGGCCGTCAGGAACTTGCCGACGCCGAACTCGCCGAAGCAGAGGTTTTCGCCCGCTACCAGCCGGAACAGCTTGACGACGACGCCGTGAAGAACCTCGTCGCGGAATCTGTGGCCGAGGTTGCTGGCGATGACGCGCCGAGCATGAAGATCATGGGCCAGGTTATGAAGGTGGCTAAGGAAAAGGCCGCTGGCCAGGTCGATGGCAAGCGGCTTTCCGAGGCCGTTAAGGCTGCCCTGCAGGGCTAATCACGACCCTTCGGGGTTCTTTCCAGTGCCGCGGTGACTTTTAGCAAGTTGCCGCGGCCATTTTTTTTAAACCGGCAGCTTCTAGAACGGCAGCAGCGGAATCAGATCCCGCAAGCTCGGCGCTGGCGGAGTGTTTGGCCGAGGGAACTGCGGTAGCGGATCCGGCCGGGGCGTCGTCGACTCCGGTCGCGGCGACGGCGCTGGTGGCGGGGTCGGACGGCGGGTGCCATCGGCCACGCGGATTGTGACGGTGCCACCCTTGAGAAGCAGCGGTGGCTGATCCAGCCCGACCACGATTCCGCGCGACTCACCCGTGTGGGACACTGTACGTTCCTCGACCTTGTAGCCAGCCTTCTTAAGGGTCTCCCGAGCCTCGGCCTTCTGCATGCCCACCACATTCGGCATTTGGGTGATAGAGGTGCCCAGGCCGTAGTCCGAATCCAATGGGGGGAGGTTCTTTCCGCCGTAGTCCTCGATAATCGGGCCGACTGCGCCGAACCATGTCCGCGCGGGCTCACGACCACCAAAGAGGTTGCCGCTTGGGCACTGGCGCAGCGGCGACGTGCACAGCTCCGTGACCGTCGGGGTGTCGTTGTAGACGTACACCGATCCGGCCAGACCGCCGGTGAAGCCCAGGAATGCCGCGGACTGGTTCGACTCGGTGGTACCGGTCTTAGCCGCGACTGGGCCTTCCCAATTCAGCTCTTTCGCGGCATCCTTCGCGGTGCCATCGGTGGCGTCATTGCTGAGCGCATTAGCGATCGCGTGCGCGACACCCGGCTCCACTGCCTGCTCGCACGGTGGCACATTCAGCTTGACCGCATTGCCCTTGGAGTCCGTGATCGACTCAATTGGAGAGGGCTCGCACCAGCGGCCATTGCTGGCCAGGGTGGCAGCGACATTGGACAGCTCAAGGTTATTCACCGCCGTCGGACCCAGCACGAATGAGCCGAGCTTATGCTCCGAGACATAGTCCGCCACCGAGGACTCGCCATCAAAACTGCCCGGCTCCGTGTATGAGCGCATGCCCAGGCGTACTGCCATGTCCATCACGCCATCAACGCCGACCAGCTCCGAAATCTGAATAAAAGGAGTATTCGGCGATCGCGCGAGCGTCTCACGCAGTGACATCGACGGTGGGAAACTGCCTACGTTCTCCACGCAGTACAGGCCCGGCGGGCAGCCCTCTGCGCCACCGGTGCCCAGCCCGGAGGCCTCATAACGACGTGGCACCGGGAAGTGGGTATCAATACCAAGCCCCTTTTCCACCGCCGACGTCGCCGCGAAAATCTTAAAAATCGAGCCCGCGCCATTGCCCACCGGCGTAAATGGCTGCGGCTGCACGGTCTGCATTTGTTCCGCATCGAGGCCGTATACGCGTGACGACGCCATCGCGAGCAACTTCCTGGAGTCATCCCCGGGCTCAAGCAAACTCATAACCTCGGCTGCGCCATCCGCAGTCGGTGATGCCTGCTGACGCAGAGACTCCTGCACGCTGTCCTGCACACGCGGGTCCAGTGTGGTCTTCACATGGAAGCCACCGCGCTTGAGCTTCTCGGTCTCAATACCGTGGTTCTCCAAGTAGGAGACCACATAATCACAGAAGAAACCCCGATCGCCCGCCGCGATACAGCCCTGCGGCAGGCGCTGAGGCTCTGGGAGAATACCGAGATCAGCTGCCTTGGCGTCCTGAGCCTCCTGCGGGCCAATTGCTCCCGTGGATTCCATGGCCGCAAGCACGTCGTTACGCCGTGCATGCGCACCTTCCGGATTTGTATACGGATCGAGCCCGGAGGACTGCTGAACCATGCCCGCGAGCAGAGCGGCCTGCGGGACATTCAGATCGGACGCGGGAATGCCGAAGTATGTCTGAGCTGCAGCTTCCACGCCGAACGCGCCGTTGCCGAAGGGGACCAAGTTCAGGTACTTAGTCAGAATCTCGTCTTTCGTCAGCTCATCTTCCAGGTCCAACGCGATGCGAATCTCGCGAATCTTGCGACCATAATCCGTGGCAGTAGCAGCGCGGCGCTCCGACTCCGACTCTGCGTCCACCAGCAGCGTGTGGTTCTTAATCAACTGCTGCTCAATTGTGGAGGCGCCTTCCTGCACCGACTGAGACATGAAGTTCTTTACCGCCGCACGAGCAGTGCCCTTCCAGTCCACACCAGAGTGCTCATAAAAGCGCCTATCCTCCACGCTGACCAGCGCATCCTTCATAGCTGGCGAGATGCGTTCCGACGGCACATTAAACCGCCGCTGATCATAGAGCCACGCAATTGGCTCATCATTCCGATCCGTAATAGTGGTGACCCCCGGTGCGTCCTTAGAAATCACCGACCGCGACGCCGACGCGAATTCATCAGCCGTGCGCGCGACGAGGTAGGCCGAGCCGCCCACAAGAGGAAAGAGGGCGCTGGCCACAATCAACGCTGCCAACACAGTGGCAACGGAGAGCTTGAACAGCGTCGAACCTTTATTCACAGCAATCACACTACAAGGTAGGGCGGATTGAGCCGAAGTGGGTTTTCGAAAATCCACCTAGTGACATGCCCGGGGAGTCCAGTAAAACGCCTGGCGAGCGGGGGAGGGGCGCTACGAATGCCCTTACAACACCACGCAACTCGTCGTGTAGTGGTTTCCGGAAAAAGATTTCCATAGTGACGCAAATCACCCCCGTGCTTTTGTTGGAAAAAGTTGCCCCACCTGCATCGTTATATTAAGAGCTGCGCCACGTCCACCCTTCTAGTGTGACCCAATCGACATTATTTGGGTGGTGTGAATAGACTTACAACAAAATTTCAGCACTATTTAGTTGAAACTATTTCGAAATAACGAAAATCGCAGGCACGAGGAGGCTACAATGACCGCCACGATTCCAGATCGCAACCGCACTGCTACTACGCCAGAATACGAGCTCGGTGTAGAGAGCTTCCGCGATCGCCAGGAGTGGGTCCCGCGCGCTAAGTGTCGCGATATTGACCCGGATAAGTTGTTCGTTCGCGGCGCCGCACAGCGCGAAGCTGCAGTTATCTGCCGCCACTGCCCAGTGGTTCTGCAGTGCCGTGCCGACGCTCTGGATAACCGCGTCGAGTTCGGCGTCTGGGGTGGCCTGACCGAGCGTCAGCGCCGCGCAATGCTGCGTGAGCACCCGGAAATTACTTCGTGGGCCGACTTCTACGCTGAGCAGTACGCAGCTCAGCGCAAGGCAAAGCTGGCTAAGTAAAAACCGAACTTAGACCGAAGTAAAACTGAACCCCCCAGCGCGCGAGGCTGGGGGAGAGATAAAGTAGCTTCCATGACTACTAAATGGGAATACTTCACCGCACCGCTGCTCATTCACAACACCAAGGCCATCCTGGACAACTTTGGTGAGGACGGCTGGGAACTCGTCACCGTTCTCCCGGGCCCGACCGGCGAAAACCATGTTGGTTACTTCAAGCGCCCGAAGACTGACTAATTACCTCAGTGTCTAGTATTTAACTAACAACGGCGGTTGTGCTTTCGATTGGCAGCTGACTCACGGTTGGCTGCCATCTTTCTTTGGCCGGCTTTATTCGCCCGGCCCTAGCCGCCGTGGAAAGGCTTAACTTAAATGAGCAACTCTGAATCTCGCACTCCTTCCCAAGCCCTCGAGGACCTCGGGTTTACCCTGCCTGCCGTTGCCGCGCCAGTTGCGGCCTACGTACCCGCAACGCGCACGGGCAACCTTGTTTTCACTTCCGGTCAGCTCCCATTCGTAAACGGTGAGCTCACCCACGTCGGCCACGTCGGCGCGGAAGTCACTGCTGAGGAGGCCAAGGAGGCCGCCCGCACCTGCGCTCTCAACGCTTTGGCCGCAGTCGATGCCGAGGTCGGTCTCGACAATATCGTCCGCATCGTCAAGGTCGTCGGCTTCGTCAACTCCGCCGCCGGATTCACTGGTCAGCCGGGCGTTATCAATGGAGCCTCGGAACTCTTCGGCGACGTCTTCGGCGAACGCGGCCAGCATGCTCGTTCGGCAGTGGGTGTGAATCAGCTTCCGCTGGACGCACCCGTGGAAGTCGAGATCATCGTTGAAGTAGCCCAGTAGCTGCTGTATTTGGTGCCGTGACCAGTGGGGATGTTGCGTTCTCCGGGACGTCGTAAAGCGTGCTTACACCCAAATGAGCCGAATTGGAGGGCGTAGCCCGCTCCCCGGATTGCACAACCACGTAGGATAGAGGACATGGAGCATCCTGCGTATAGCCAACTGCGTCAGATTTCTCAGTCCGTGGGCGTCGTTCTGTGCCCGAACCCCAGCTACTCTTCGCTGGAGGGTACGAACTCCTACGTTATTAAGGCTGAGGGGGATAGCCGCAGCATTGTCATCGATCCGGGTCCGGAGGACGAGGGACACCTGAACGTCCTCCAGCGCTATGCCGGCGACGTTGCGTTGATTCTGCTGACGCACCGTCATGGCGACCATGCTGATGGCGCCGCACGTTTCCGTCAGCTCACCGGCGCGCCGATTCGTGAGCTGGAGTCTCAGTACTGCGCGGGAGGTCAGGATCCGCTTGTCGACGGCGAACGTATCGTCCTCGACGGAGTGACTCCGCAGATTGAGGTCGTGGCAACCCCTGGTCACACCGCTGATTCTGTCTGCTACTTCATCCACACTGGTGATGGCGAGGATGATGTTGAAGGCATCGTTACCGGTGACACGATCGCTGGCCGCCACACCACTATGATTTCGGAGACCGACGGCGACCTGGGTAAGTACATGGAAACCCTGAAAATGCTGGATTCGCGCGGCAAGGGTGTTCGTCTGCTGCCTGGTCATGGTGCTGACCTGCCGGACATCACTGTAATGACGCAGAAGTACATTGAGCGTCGTAAGCTGCGCCTGCAGCAGGTGAAGGATGCCGTTGCCAAGCTGGGCGACGAAGCTACGGTCGACCAGATTGTGGATGAGATTTACACGGATGTCGATCCGGTGCTGCGTCATGCTGCTGAGCAGTCGACTCGTGTGACCCTGCGCTACCTGCGCGATCACGGGGAGTAATTGCTGGGCTTCGGCTTGGGCTTCGGCCGGTTGCTGGGCTGGTCTGGGCTGGGCTTAATTGAGACTGGGCTGAAGCCGAGCTTGAGTGAAGCTGAGCTTGACTCACCGCATGAAAAGAGCGTGTGACCTGCAATTTTGCGGGTTGCGCGCTTTTTGTTTGGGCTAGTGCCGGTTGGGGTGGGCTAGTGCCGGTTGGGTGGGTTGGCCTCGTCGGGGCCAGCTCAATCACTTATCGATGAGGTATCCACTTGTCGATGAGCTATAGCGCGCGCACAAGTGAACAGCGCATCGATAAGTGATTGATGCAAGGAGAAATCGGTGAATGGTGCATCGATAGGTGCCGGGAAAGCATCGATAAGTGGCAGAAAAGCATCGATAAGTGCGCCAAACTTGGCCGGCATGCCAGGTCAGCATGGCAGGCCGGCATACCAGGTCAGCATGCCAGGCCAGCGGGGGAAGACAACAAAAATCCCGCGAGCCTCATGCGTTTCATGTGCTCCTACGGGAACCGAGGATCCAAAAGCAGAGGCTGCGGGATGTGAGTCGTTTGGGCAGCGCCGCAAGCGCCACAAGCTAACGTGCGCCACAAGCTAACGTGCGCAACAAGCTAACGTGCGCGTCGAGCCAAACGCTCCGTATCGGAGATGAGCACGGACTTGCCCTCAAGGCGAATCCAGCCGCGGTGGGCGAACTCTGCCAGAGCCTTGTTCACGGTTTCCCGGGAGGCGCCGACGAGCTGTGCGATTTCCTCCTGAGTCAGGTCGTGGTTCACGCGGAGAGCAGAACCTTCTTGAACACCGAAGCGATTAGCCAGCTGAAGCAGGGACTTAGCAACGCGACCAGGGACGTCGGTGAAAATGAGGTCAGCCAGCGAATTGTTGGTGCGGCGCAGACGGCGGGCCAGCATGCGCAGCAGCTGAGCTGGAACATCAGGGTGTGAACCAACCCATTCCTGCAGCTGATCGGCACTCATGGACGCGGCGGAAACTTCGGTGACGCAGACCGCCGAAGAGGTGCGCGGGCCCGGGTCGAAGATGGAGAGCTCGCCGAACATGTCGGACGGGCCCATGATGGTCAACAGGTTTTCACGACCGTCGGCTGAGCGACGAGCCAGCTTCACCTTGCCATCAATAATGATGTAGAGCCGATCGCCCGGCTCACCCTCATTGAAGATGGTGGTTCCACGCGGGAAGCGAACCGTCTCGAGCTCGCCGAGCAAGGCCTGCACAGCCTCCTGGTCGACTCCCTGAAATACACCGGCCCGGGAGAGAATCTCCTTGACGTCATCCACGGTAAAATTCTCCTGTCTTTGGCCACTAACCACCGTAAATACAGGCCAGCAGCCGCCAAATTAGCACTCGACTACAGATTGCAGTGGCCAAACAGGAAGAGAAACTGCCCCGTCCCACTAGTCCCACTACTTTCGGTCTTTCCCGGTAACGCCGCTGCCAGCTTTCAAGGCAGGTTCATCCCTGGGCGAATTTCACGACAAATCGCCACTACAGATGCATCCCAAAACTACGCCGTCACCAAGATGTGATAAACACCACTGTAGCAAAAGAGCCACTGCGCCTGTGGGGAATTCTGGTGAAAAGCCGCTGAACTGTGTATTTATAACTAATAATTCGCTAACGGTGTTCCAAGATGTGGTGGGGCATGACTTCTTTGGTTTTTGACCGAATATGCCCGAGCTGCTACCGGTTCCATCCGCATCCCGGACGAATCTAAAGATTCAGCTCGCGAAAGGTGCGCACGCGAATTGCAATCCGGGGTAGCCGATACACTACGACCATGGATACGACCGGCAAGGCATCGTCGATAAGCAAGCATCAGACGATAAACAAACCCCAGCCCACGCACCCGCAGGGATCCCTGACGTCGAAGAAGCGTCGGGCGGTGGGGGCGCATCCGGCGGCGCGGGGGAAGGAGACGCGCCTGGGTATGGTGCGGCGCGCGCGGCGGATTAACCGCACGCTGGCGGTGGCATACCCGAATGCGCACTGTGAGCTGGACTTTCGTAATCCGTATGAGCTTGCGGTGGCGACGATTCTGTCGGCGCAGTGTACGGACGTGCGGGTGAATATGACCACGCCGGCGCTGTTCGCTAGGTACCCCACCCCTGCCGATTTGGCGGTTGCGAATCAGGAAGAAGTCGAGGAGCTCGTTCGACCGACGGGTTTCTATAGGAATAAGGCCGCCAACATTATCGGTTTTGCGCAGGGGGTGATGGAGCAGCACGGCGGCGAGGTTCCGGGCACGTTGGAGGAGCTGGTGAAGCTGCCGGGCGTGGGGCGAAAGACGGCAAACGTGGTGCTGGGGAATGCTTTTGGGGTGCCGGGTTTGACGGTCGATACGCATTTTGGGCGTCTGGTGCGGCGCATGGGGCTCACAGAGCAGGAAGATCCGGTGCGCGTTGAGCACGAGATGATGGAGGTGCTACCGCGCGCGGAGTGGACGTGGTTTTCGCATCGCCTGATTTTCCACGGTCGCCGGGTGTGCCATTCGCGCCGGGCGGCGTGCGGGGCGTGCTTCTTGGCGGCGGATTGCCCGTCGTATGGTGTCGCGGGTCCGGCGGAGCCGGAGACGGCGGAGAAGTTGATTAAGTCAGACGACAGGGAATGGCTTCTCTACCTGGCCGGTCTTAATGACGGCTACAGTGGGGAGAAACTTTCCGCGCTTGACGACGGGGATAGCGCGCGCAACACCACAGCGACACAGGACTAGTCGAGGAGCACTTTTCGTGAATGAGCAGGGCGGTCATAGTCACAATGGTGGCCACTATGAGGATCGGCAGGCGGACGTTAACCGTTCGGCATCGCTGATTACGCTGCTCATCGCGGGAGTTAGCATTGTGGGTCTGGTGATTTTCGCGATTGTGAATACCACTAGTGGCAATGACGAGACCGATGGTGGTGGGACCGGATCTGGTGTGAGTGTCGGTGCGGATGGCGCTGGCAGTGATGGCGATGGCCGTGATGGTGAAGTGGATGGTGCGTCGGCAGCGCCAGCGATGTCGAAGGATGAGATCGCGGCGGTAGCGGGTAGTGGCTCACTGACCGGTGTGCGCTTGCCGCTGTTGGCGGAGTCGGGAGACTCGGCAGGCCAGGACAACGAGGCTGGGCAAGTGGAACTGGTGGACATGGGGCAGGTCGTCGAGGGCAAGCCGACAGTGCTTAATGTCTGGGCGTGGAACTGTGCGCCGTGTCGCCAAGAGCTACCGCTTATTGAGCAATGGGCCAAGGACAATCCGGACGTGCAGGTGGCGACGGTGCATGCGGCTCGCGAGGCGGGGCGTGGCCAGGCCTTCCTGCAGGAAATCGGAGTGAAGCTACCGACCTACTCGGACACGGTCGACGTGGTCGGACCAGCGTTGAATCTACCGCGAGTTGTGCCCATCACCGTGGTGTTTAAGGCAGATGGCACGGTGGCGACCATTCATCCTGGTGAATTCACCGATGCGCAGCAGATTACTGATCTCGTGCGAGGTGCATTGAAGTGACTCAGGGACAGTCGTGGAATCGTGACGCAAGCTCGGGGCTGTATCTGCCGAAGTGGTTGACCAATAGTTTGCCGCCGCACCTGGTCAGTGCTGATCACGACGCGGCAGGTCACGCCAGCAGCGCCAGCCACGCCACAACAGGCCACTCGGAGCAGCAGGTGGCCGGTCGCTCCGCTTCGTCGTCAAGCGTGAAGCGTGCGTTTGCGAAGTTGCGGCGAGACTCCTCGACGCAGGAGAAACCGTTGCGGAATCCGGCGCGGTCGGCGGTGTTGGTGCTGATCAGCGGTGATGCGGAGGCGCACCAACGGCCGGAGGATGCCAGCGTGGTGCTTACACACAGGGCGACAACCCTGCGTAAGCATGCAGGCCAGATGGCTTTTCCGGGCGGTCGTGTCGATCCCGAGGACGTGGATGAAATCGATACCGCGCTGCGTGAAGCCGAGGAAGAAACCGGCCTGAACCGAGAGACGGTGACGCCGGTGCGGGTGCTGGACTCGATTGACATTTCGCGGACTGGCTTCGCAGTCAATCCGGTGTTGGCGTATTGGCATGCACCGCATCCGCTGCGTGTGGTCGACCCTGCAGAGACGGAATCGGTGCTCAATGTGCCAATTAGCCATCTGACGAATCCGGACAACCGCATGATGCTGGGCTATCACGGCTGGACAGGACCGGCATTTAAGGTTGGTGACTTCGTCGTTTGGGGCTTTACCGGCGGCGTGCTGTCCTACTTGCTAGACGTGGCCGGCTGGTCAGAACCGTGGGACGACACCAACGTGCAGAAACTTTTGCCAGTGCTCGCGCGTTCCGCTAATGGTGAAAAACTGTCCGTACTGAAGGGAGGCCGACGATGATGCCTGCAATCGCTGTGTTTGACGTTGCGCTGCTGGCGATTTTCATTTTCACGCTTATCGTCGGCTGGCAGCAGGGCGCCGTCTCGTCGATTATGGCCATTTTGGGCGTTGTCCTGGGCTTGGTCATTGGTGTGCCCTTGGCGCCGCTAGCTATGGCGCAGGTCGAGAACCAGTCGGGAAAGGTTCTCTTGGGCCTCGGCACGGTGATTCTGTTGGCGTTGATTGGTCATGCGGTGGGAACAGTGGCAGGGCAGTCGCTGCGGAATACCATTCGCTCGCCGTTGGCCGTCGGCCTGGATTCGAGCCTCGGTGCCATCGTGCAGTCCGTGACTGCGCTGGTAGTGACATGGATGATTGCCGTGCCGCTGGCCACCGCCGTGCCCGGGCAGTTCGCCGACTGGGTGCGTGAGTCCAAGGGCATGAACCTCATTGACCAGGTCGCGCCCGACGAATGGAGCGACGGCTTCAGTGGCATCCTCCGTCAGCTTCGCGATGATGGAATGCCCGCCATCGCTCCGCCATTCGGCTACAAGCAGAACGTCCCCGATGAACCCGTCGACCCCAATGTGATTTCGCAAGGTGTCGTCGACAGTATTCGACCGTCCATCGTCCGCGTCTTGGGCGAAGCCCCGCAGTGCGAACGTTTGCTGCAGGGTACTGGCTTTGTCATCGCGCCGGATTTGATTCTGACAAACGCGCACGTGGTCGCTGGCGCCACCACTGTTCGGCTGGAAACCGTGGTCGGCATGGCTGACGCGAACGTCGTGCACTACGATCCGCTTGACGACGTCGCACTGCTCCGAACCACCGACCTACCCCTGGAGCCCATGCAGTGGGCGGATCAGGAAGCTCGTCCGGGCGATGACGCGGTAGTGCTGGGCTTTCCCGAGTCCGGCCCCTTTAAGGCCACACCTGCGCGCGTGACGGAGAACATCATTATTCGAGGCCCGGATATTTATTCGTCGACCAGGCACGAGCGTCAGGCCTATGTTCTGAAGGCAGATGTGCGCCACGGTAACTCGGGCGGCCCACTGATTACGCCGCAGGGCCAGATCCTGGGCTTGGTCTTCGGTGCCGGTGTGAACAATGACCAGACTGGTTACGCGCTGACGCACGCCGAGGTCCAGCCACACATCGATGAGGCGATGGATAACTACGGAGCGATCAGCACGCAGGAGTGTGTGGCGGGGTAAGCGGAAAGTTGTGTGTCTGTGGGCAGGTCAGCCCCAGCTGCAACCGCAGGAGAGTTCCGGCTAGCTTCAGCCGAGCCTGAGTCTAAGACCCCTCCGGCAACCAGTGCAGGTGATTCCTGATTGCCTGCACCACAGCCTGAGGTTTCTCTGCCGGCAGGAAGTGCCCACAATCCGGCACAACGCGCACGTGACTCGAGCTGAGCTCCACTAGCGCACGTGGGGTACGAGTGTCCTGCTCGCCGACGAGCAGCACCGTGTGCTCATCGCTTTTCGACGAGCCCTCCACCGCACTCAACCACTTGCGGAAAGCGGCCGGAGCCGGTCGCGTCCACCAATTCATGTGAGCCAGTGCAGGGCGGAGTGCCCCACTGGCCAGGCTGTCAGCCATGAGTTCCGCGGTCTGTTTTCCCTCGGGGGTCTCGGCAAACCCTTGCCCGGTGGTGGACATGGACTCGCGCACGATGCGGTCAATAAGCCGCTGCTGGCGAGCCTCAGCCGCCTGCGTGCTGAACTTATTGCGACGCAACTGCGGTACCCGTGGCCGCGAGTCCCACCACGAACGGCGCAGCAGAGGAGCCAGGCTACTGCGGAAGTCCTCCGACCACGGGCTCTTCAACTGGTTCAGCCACACTTTCGGATGTGCAGCACCACAACCAATAATTCCGGAGACAAGATTGGGCTGCCGCGAAGCCAACGTCCACGCCACCCAGGTGCCGAACCCCTGACAGACCAGCAGCGCGGTCGAGTGCCCCAACGAGCGAATCGATGAGGCGATGTCCTGGGCCGCCTCAAACGGATCGTAGCCTTGTGGTGTTCGGTCGGACTGACCGTAGCCACGCATAGAGATAGCCACAGCGTGCACGGGGAGGGGGTCGCCCGAGTCGTCGTTAAGCAGTGGCAGAACCTCGCGCCATTCAAACCAACCGCCAGTCGAGCCGTGAATAAACAACACGAGCGGATCGGAGGGGCGGCCGCACTCGGCGATGTGTAGGCGCTGGCCGCGGACGTGAATGAGACGATGACGCCAGGGGCCAGTGAGAGAATCGCTGAGGGAGGTCATGAGGGGAAAATACCTTTTCCGAAGGGCTTAAACCGGGACTGAATAAGACAAAAGGGCGAGACCAACAAGTCCCGCCCAATTTCTTTTAAGCCTTTAGGTGTACATACCGTTCGACTGCGAAGACTTCTTCGCCGACCCCGACGGCACGACCCCCTTCAGCTCCTGCATCGACTCGATGGTCTTCTCCGGCTTGCGGATCGACTTGACCTTCTTCAGACCCAGCAGTGCCGCGACACCGGCGATGACCAGCATCAGAACGAAAACGATGAGGAACGCAGCCCAGGTTGGCAGCCAAACATCCAGCAGCCAGCCGAGGAAGAAGAAAAAGAAGAACGAGGAGTACAGTGCGACGACGCCGGCAACCGCGAAGAAGCCACCGCCAACTGCGCCCTTCTTAGCCTCGCCAGCAATTTCGGCCTTGGCCAGCTCAATCTCAGAGCGAACCAGAGCGGAAATCTGCGAAGAAGCATTAGACACGAGCTGGCCGACGCTAGCATCACCCGATGCGTTGCTATCCACATCACTCAGCGGGATAGCGGTAACACGCGGTTCGGTGCCGTCGGTAAAGAGACCCTTCGTATCGTCGTTGCTCACGTGTACTTCCTCCTACGCAGATGGTTGGAAAAGATGGTTTGAAACTTTAAAACTGCAGTTACAAACTGCCATACTACCTCTGATTGTGGGTAGGGCGCGCCATAAGGGCGAAAAAGCCAAGAACTCGTTGAAGTTTTTCTCATCTTTGACCATTTCTATATAAGTTTGTCACTTACTTAGCGGTGAAGAATTAGGGTGTGGGATATGAACAATCAGCCTGAGAACGTGCGTGGAGCCGATGGAATTGGCGCCGGTGCTGGCAATGGTGTCGGCAATGGCGCCGGTGCCGGAAAGGGGGGCCTAGCTGGCATGAGCCTGGGTGTGTCCTCCGTGTCGGCGAAGAAGCGCGCAGAGCGTGAGGCAGCGCAGGCGAAGGCATCTGAATCGGGTGCCGGTGGCGCTGACAGTGCTCCCGCCGCTGCTATTCCGCAGCTTGACCCCAAGGACCCCCTCGCGCCCCTGTGGCAGCTCGACGGCGTTGCGCACGCGGCTGATGTCGCGGCCAAGGCTATCCAGGCCGTCCACCGACACAAGGCCAACCTGCGCAAGCACAACGTCACCGGCTCCGAGTCGGTCCTGCGTGGCGCTCGGGCATCGGCGTGGCTAGAAGGCGGCGAGCCATCGCTTCCCGACGACGGCAATATCACCGACCCCGTGCTCGCAGCAGCCCTGCGGGTTGCCGACACCATTTCCCCCGAGTCGATTGGCGAGACCACTCGCGTGTGGCAGCGCGCTCCGCAGCAGGTGCTGGCCAAGTTTGCGTTGAACGCATCGCCCGCAGGTGAAACTGAAGACGGTTCCGAGGCGCGGATGAAGGCCGGCCGTCCGGTCGGTGACGACAAGCTCTCGTCCGCGATGAAGGAGCAGCGTCTGCACGTGCTCGGTGACTTCATCACTGGCCGCAGCCAGATCCACGCAGGTGTGCTCTCGGCGATTGTGCACGGTGAGCTGCTGACTCTGCGCCCCTTTGAGTACCACAACGGCATCATCGCCCGCGCCGCCTCGCGGCTGACGACTGTCGCAACCGGCCTGGATCCGCGTGGCTTGGCCGTGCCCGAGGTCTACTGGACTCGCCACCGCCAGGAGTATTTCGAGGCCGCAGAGGGGTTCGCGTCGGGAAGCGCCGATGGCCTGCGTGCGTGGATTCTCCTGCATCTGGAGGGGCTGAAGGCCGGTGCCGTGGAAGCGCGCGGTATCGCCGACGCCGTGTAAGCGGTCTGGGTAGGCGGGCCGGCTGCTGGATGGTGGGTTAGTCGGCCTTTGGCTCGTCGTCGTTTTTGCGCAGTGCCAACAGCGTCGCACCCGCGCCAAGCGCCAGTGTGACGCCGGCAAGAATTGCAGCATTGCGTTTCGACGGCGCGCGAAACAGCGGGACGGGATTCCGGAATTGGCGCACAGGCCACTCACGCTCCGCCGCAATCTTGCGCAGAGCGCGATCGGGATTGACCACAACGGGATGGCCGACTGTAGCCAGCATGGGCTCATCAGTGATGGAATCCGAGTATGCGAAGCATTCGGCCAGGTTGAACTGGCGCTTTTCCGCTATCCGACGCATCTGCACAGCCTTGTTTTCGCCTCGGCAGAAGAACTCCGTTTCACCCGTGAAGAACCCATCGCGGACCTCCAGCTCGGTGGCCACCACGTTGTAGACACCGAGTGCCTGCGCAATGGGCTCAACAATCTGCCGAGCCGATGCCGAGATAATGAACACCTGATGCCCCCGTGCGCGGTGTTCACGAATGAGCTCCAAGGCCTCGGCGTAGATGTACGGCGTGATGTTCTGCTCTAGGGTTTCGATCGCGACCTGGCGCAGTTCCCTGGCGCTGTGACCAGCGATAAGGGCGGAAAACTGCTCGCGCGTGGCCTCCATTTGCGCCTCATCGTGTCCCTGTGACATGTACAGGGCGTGACTGAGTGCCATTTGCAACATGTCCGTCGGCGAAATGATGCCGCGCTCGAGGAATTGCTTGTTGAACGCATATGCCGAGCTCTTGGCAATAATGGTTTTATCCAGGTCAAAGAACGCAGCGACGTGAGAGTTAGCGGTGGCGGGAGCATCGTCCACGATGCCTGTGTTCGTAGAAGCGTGCGGCTGCGGCGTTGTTGAAGCCCTGTTCTCGCCGGTGTTCATAGACTCTGAGCTTACCCATGGATGTCGGGCTCGGGGAGACGTGGGATGTCGGGCTCGGGGAGACGTGACATCGAATATCGTGACATCGAACATATTGGGCATTAAATCCTTTAAAAGGTATTTGCAGATTCCTCGTGATATGTAATACTTGGACGTGGCTGGCCCCTTCTAGTTCTTTTTAGAAACAGACTGCGAGGCCGCCCCGGCTCAATCCCCCCCCGAGCCGGTTAAAGACGCCTCGCGCCAATCCCCCCCCGGCGCGGGGCGTCGCCCCTTTTTTGGCCCAATGTTGAGGGGCATGTAGTAAAAATGCGGGCTGCAAATGTGAAACTGTGCGAGTCTATGACACTTTCAGGCCTTTTTTCGGGGTTAAGTAGCAAAAAGTGTGTCCGCTCGGCGTGTTGCGGGGCGGGCACACCGTTTGTTACTTCATGGGGCCTTT
>NZ_JASPJR010000023.1:0-13498 GCF_030232065.1 Corynebacterium sp. MSK032
ACCTCGGCATCCAAAAAGGCTGGATCAAATAACCGCAACACGCCCGGAAAAGACACACTTTTCTTTACTTAACCCCCCCATGCTAACCCCCACCACAAACAAAAAATCCTCGGAAGCTTTTACACTTCCGAGGATCTTCACTGTGGGCGAAGGGGGACTTGAACCCCCACGTCCGTAAAGGACACTGGCACCTGAAGCCAGCGCGTCTGCCATTCCGCCACTCGCCCGTGGGAACGAATAGAACTATAACACCCCGCGCTAATACACCACCAAATCCCCAGGCCAGCGCGCGTTTTTCACCACTTTTCAAGCACTTTCCAACGGAATGTAAAACGCCTTTTTCGCACTTAGCAATAGCAACTTCCCCCACAACCGTCGTCACTATTTGATAAACCTCAGCAGTTCCTAGCCCTTAACTGAAGGTGTAGGGCTCTATACTGTTGCTTAAGTATCGATAATTTTTGTGCACATTTTTTTTCACGTAACCCGCCGCGGTTTGGCGGGAGAAGGCGAATTTCTTTAGTCAGATGGATTTCCTAGGACGCATCCGCAAGCTCGATAGCTCGCTTCAGCGCGGGCTCGATAACAGCTTTGCGCGCGTGTTCGGCGGCAAGGTTGTCCCGAATGAGTTAGAAGAATGCCTGAAGCAGGAAATTGAAGACTTCCTGATGCAGGACGCCAACGGTCAGTACTTGGCACCCAATGATTTCCGCATTGGCATCAGCGCTGCCGACTACAAGAACCTTTCTGCGTCCGAGCCCAACCTGCCGAATCAGTTGGCTGACCGCATGACGCGCTACTGCCGTAACAACGGCTGGGGCTTCACCGGTTCCATTAGCGTCCACCTGCAGGCAGTGGAGTCTCTCCACACCGGCCAGTTGAAGACGGCCAGCACTTTCACCGAGGACACCGTGGGCACCTCGGAGTTCGTCCCATTCGAGGACAGTGCCGATGATGCCAACACTGACGCAGCCCCGTCGCAAAGCGATGATGAACCCCAAGCTGCAGAGACCTCTGCCGCCTACCACCCGCAGCCGGAAGCTGAGCAGTTCCCCACCGCTTCCCGCCCCATCCCCGCGGTCGACCCGGAAGCGGCAACTGAGCTGAGCAGCGCGGCCGTGAGTGAAGACCAGTCCCAGGAAAAGACCGTCACCCTGCTGTTGCAGGACGGCTCCTCGCGCGTATTTGAGGTGCGCCATGGTTCGAACATCATCGGCCGCGGCACCGCTTCCGACTTCCGCCTCCCGGATACTGGTGTTTCCCGCCAGCATGCCGAGATCACGTGGGATGGCCAGGACGCTGTGCTCGTCGATTTGCATTCGACCAACGGCACCATTGTCAATGGCGAACCCATTGAGAACTGGCTGCTGGCCGACGGCGACGAAATCTCGTTGGGACATTCTGTTCTCGAAGTTCAGATCCGTTAGTTAAATCCGCTGATTCAGATCCGCTAAGTAGTGAGGTTCACCAGGTTCACATGCCACTGCCCTAGGTTTGCCGACACATTCCTGGAATAATTACGTCCGTGTGTTCGGTTTGCGGACCCACCAGCTCTACATAAGGAGGTTCCTCGGACGTGGAAGCTATCGTTTTTCTGCTTTCGCGCATCGGCGTGCTGGTCGTCCTGTGGTTTTTCATTTGGATGACGCTTCGCACCCTGCGTACAGAAACAACAGGCTCGGCTCCGCTGCGCCCACTTCGGCAGGCCAGCAGTGCTCCGGCCAAGCGTTTCCAGCGCTCGCAGACTCCACATCAGCTCCTTGTCACCTCCGGGCCGCTGGCGGGTTCGCGCATGAACCTAAACAACCAACGCGACATCACTATTGGCCGTTCAGAGTCGAATGCCTTCGTCCTCAACGATGACTTCGCCTCGGGCCAGCACGCTCGCGTCATCAACCGCGACGGCATCTGGTACCTGGAAGACCTGGACTCCCGCAATGGCACATTCCTCAATGGCCAGCGCGTGGAACAGCCGGAACGCCTGGCTTCGGGTATGGAATTTCGTATTGGCCGTACAACTTTGAGGTTGCAACCATGAGTCTTGCTCTGAATTACACGGCCCGCTCTGACCGCGGCCTCATCCGACAGAACAACGAGGACTCCGCCTATGCGGGTTCGCGTCTGCTCGCGCTTGCCGACGGCATGGGTGGCCACGCCGCCGGAGAAATCGCATCTCAGCTGATGATTGCGGCCGTCTCTCGGCTGGACAATGATCAGCCCGGCCCCGATTTGCTCGAGTCCCTGCGCAGCGCCTGCATGGAGGGCAATAACTCCATCGCGGATGAAATTGAGCAGAACCCCTCTACGCAAGGCATGGGCACTACGCTGACTGCTCTGCTTTTCGACGGCACCCGCCTGGGCATGTGCCATGTCGGTGACTCGCGTGGCTATCTGCTGCGCGACGGGGAGCTCATCCGCATTACCCGGGATGACACCTATGTGCAGTCCCTGGTGGATGAGGGCAATCTCACCGAAGAAGAAGCGGCAATTCACCCTCAGCGCTCACTGATTTTGAAGGCTCTCACCGGTCGCCCGGTGGAGCCTACTTTGTCTTATCGCGATGTTCACGAGGGCGATCGCTACCTGCTGTGCTCGGATGGTCTATCCGATCCAGTGTCCGCGGACACCATCAAGGATGTGCTCTCGGAGGGCACTCCGGACGAGGCCGCTACCAAGCTCATTGACTACGCGTTGAAGTCCGGTGGTCCGGATAACATCACCGTGGTGGTTGCCGATGTTGTCGATTCGTCGGCACGCACGCCTTACGAGCCCGCCCTGGCCGGTGCCCTACAGAGTGCGGAGGAGGAACTCCCCCGCCCCAATACGTCAGCGGGACGCGCGGCGGCACTCCGCCCGCGGAAGTCGCAGGAAATTGCAGTGACTTCGGCGCCGGAGAAGAAAGCTTCCAAGGGCAAGTGGCTAGTTATTTCTGTGGTGCTGGTGCTGGTGGCCGGGTTGGTCGGCCTTGGTATTTGGGGCTGGCAGAAGAAGGAGTCGATGTACCATCTCGCGGTGGTCGACGGGCAGGTGCAGCTGATGCACGGCGTGCCCGGCAGTTTGCTGGGCTTCGATCTGCAAGAGCCACATCAGTTCATCTGTTTGACCGATGACAATAAAGTTCAGCTTCCTCCGGCTGGGACGCCGAAGGAGAAGGTCGACTGCCACATCATGACGCCGGAAGATCTCTCACCGGCGGCACGCAATTCGCTGGAAGGTCTGCCGGCTGATTCCTACGACGGTGTCAGCGACCAGATTGGCCGTTTGGCGGAGTCGGCACTGCCGGTATGTCTGTCCGTTTCCGACGATGACAAGAAGGATGAAAAGCTGGGCTCGAAGCCAGGAGTCAACTGTAGGCAGGTGCGAAAATGAGTGAAACTACCACGAAGCGACAGCTTCGGATGAAGGAAATGCTCCTGCTGCTGCTGTCGGCAGGATTGTTGCTTTTGGCACTAATTTCACTGGAACTGGCTCAGGGCAACTCTCTGACCGCAGATGTCTTTTACATCATTGGCGGATTCTTTGTGATCTTTGCAGTGGCGCATATCGCGCTGACCTTTGTGGCACCCAACGCCGATCAGGTGATGCTGCCGGTTGCGGCCACGCTCAACGCCTTGGGGCTGGTGATGATTCACCGCCTCGACCTGGCCAATGACACCTCGTTGGTGCGCAACCAGATCATGTGGACCGTACTCAGTGTCGCACTGTTTATCGGCGTGATTGTCCTGCTGCGCAACCACCACTCGCTGTCGCAGTACTCGTATCTGCTGGGTCTCGGCGGCTTGATTCTGTTGGCGCTACCGCTGGTGTGGCCGTCGTCGATTAATGCTGATGCCCGCATCTGGATTTCCATCGGCCCGTTCTCCATGCAGCCGGGTGAGTTTGCCAAGGTCATGCTGCTGATCTTCTTTGCTCAGCTGCTGGTGAATAAGCGCTCGCTGTTCAATGTGGCGGGCAAGCGTTTCCTGGGCATTGATTTCCCGCGTGTTCGCGACCTGGGTCCGATTCTGCTGATCTGGGGCATCGCTACCGTCATCATGGCTCTGCAGAATGACTTTGGCCCGGCGCTGGTGCTCTTCGGCACTGTGCTGGCAATGCTCTACGCTGCCACCGGTCGCGGTTCCTGGCTGATCATCGGCATGGTGCTGGTGACCGTCGGCGTTGTCGGTGTCTACATGGTTTCGGACAAGATTCAGGCGCGAGTCACGCATTTCCTGGATCCGTTGGGCTCCTACGACGAGGGCGGCTACCAGCTCTCCCAGGGTCTGTTCGGCATGAGCTGGGGTGGCATCGGTGGCACCGGTCTGGGCCAGGGCTACCCACAGAACATTCCGGTGGCACACTCTGACTTCATCCTCTCGGCCTTTGGTGAGGAGCTCGGTTTTACCGGCCTGAGTGCCATCATCCTGCTGTTCGCGATTCTGATTTCCCGCGGTATTTCGGCGAGCTTGGCGGTACGTGATTCCTTTGGCAAGCTGCTGGCGGCCGGTGTCGCATTCTCGATGGCCATTCAGCTGTTCGTGGTTGCAGCCGGTGTTTCCAAGCTGATGCCGCTGACCGGTCTGACTACTCCGTTCATGTCAGCCGGTGGTTCCTCACTGCTGGCCAGCTACATCATGTTGGCCATCGTGTTGCGCGTCTCTGACGAGGCCAACCGCCCCTGGGGTATTCCAAGCAACCCTTCGGGCCTCAACGACAATGCCACCGCATCTCAGGAGGTGAACCAGTAGATGAATAAAACCATTCGCCAAATCTTTGTTGTCGTTCTCGGACTCTTCGTTCTTCTACTGGCGAACCTGACCTACATCCAGGGCTTCCAGCAGGATAAGTACGCCCACAATCCGCTGAATAGCCGCCAGTTCCTGGAGGAAAAGTCCAAACCTCGCGGCCAAATCACCACTGACGGCGACATTCTGGCCCACTCGGTCAAGGGCGAGAGCGGCTTCTATGACCGCAGCTACGACACCGACCCGGAGGCATATGCCGCGGTGGTCGGATACCTGTCGGACATCTACGGCTCCGCCGGTATCGAACGCTCTCAGAACGAGATCTTGAACGGCAGCGACCCTTCGCTGTTTACCTCCCGCGCCCTCGACATGGTCACGGGCAAGGAACCCTCTGGGGCCTCCACGGAGCTGACGCTGTTGCCGAACGCTCAGCGGACTGCGTACCAACAACTCGCTGAACGCGGCTACGTCGGCTCCGCCGTCGCCATTCGCCCATCGACGGGTGAAATTCTCGCGATGGCCTCCACACCGTCGTTCAACCCGAATGACATCACCGCCGGCGACGAGAGTACCTGGCAGTCCCTCAACAACAATGAGGGCGCACCGCTGCTCAACCACGCCACTCAGCGTCCGCTGCCGCCGGGTTCCACTTTCAAGGTGTTGACCACGGTCACGGCACTGGAGCAAGGCGCTTCCCCGGACACCTCGGTCACTGGCGCACCGCAGATTACGCTGCCGGATACCACCACTACGTTGGAGAACTACGGTGGCTCGACCTGTGGTGGGGCTACTACAACTCTCCGCCAGGCTTTCGCGCAGTCCTGTAATACGGCATTCGCTGAGCTCGGTATGCAGTACGGGGCCGATGCGCTCAAGGACGTCGCTAAGCGATTCGGCATCGGTGAGACCCACGATGACGCGGGCCTGCCGATTCAGCCCTCCGCTGTCGGTGATATTCCGGATCAGTCCTCGCTGGGTCAGACCTCCATTGGTCAGCGCGACGTGTCCTTCACGCCGCTGGACAACGCCATCATCGCCGCCACGATTGCCAACGGCGGCGTGCGCATGGAACCCCAGATCATCAAATCGGTGCGCGGTGCCGACCTCTCCGAAATCAAGTCCTTTAAGCCGATTGAAGCCGGCGAGGCGATTTCGCCGGAGGTCGCGGAGACCGTAACTGAGCTGATGCGCGGCTCCGAGTCGCACTCGGGCGGTAACGGTTCGCGTATTGCCTCCAAGACCGGTACCGCCGAACACGGTGCTGTCCGCGGCGAGTACGCGCCGCACGTCTGGTACATCGCCTTCGCGCCGGACTCCGATGTCGCCGTGGCTGTCGTCGTGGAAAACGGTGGCGGCCAGGGCCAGGGCGCTACCGGCGCCTCCGTTGCTGCCCCGATTGGCCGTGCACTCATTAACGCGGTCGAACAGGCGGGTCGATAAGCATGGATGCCCACCAAGTTCAAGACATCGTTGGCGACCGATATCACGTCCGCCGTCTGCTCGGCCGTGGCGGCATGTCCACCGTCTGGCTTGCCGACGACGCCACCAGCGGCGAACTGGTTGCAATCAAACTTCTGAACCAGGAGTACTCGGACAACTACGAGTTCCGGCAGCGTTTCCAGAACGAAGCCGCCGCTGCGCGCAGCGTCAACAGCCCAAACGTGGTGAAGATTGTCACCTACGAGGAAGGCGACATCGGCAGCCACGGCGCGTGTTACATCGTCATGGAGTACATCCGTGGCGAATCTCTGTCGCAGGTGCTGCAGCGGCGTCGCACCCTGCCAGAGCACCTGATGCTCGACGTTCTGGAGCAGACTGCACACGGCCTGTCGGCAATTCACGCTGCGAACCTTGTCCACCGCGACATTAAGCCGGGCAACCTCCTGGTGACGCCGGAGGGCACCGTGAAGATTACCGACTTTGGCATTGCCAAAGCCGCTGAAGCGGTGCCTCTGACGCGTACCGGCATGGTCGTCGGTACCGCGCAGTATGTCTCACCGGAGCAGGCGCAGGGCAAACAGGTGAGTCCGGCGACTGACATCTACTCGCTTGGCTGTGTCGCCTACGAAATGGTGGCCGGCGCCCGGCCCTTCCAGGGCGACTCCACCGTCGCGGTTGCCGTGGCACACATCAACGAGGCTCCGCCTGCGTTGGCGCCGACGGTCAATCCGCATATCCGCGAACTTATCGGCATTATGCTGCGCAAGGATCCGCAGCGTCGCTATGCCGATGGCCGTGAGCTGGCACAGGCTGTTTTGCGAGTGCGCGCGGGGCACCGCCCACCGCAGCCGCGTGGTGTGACCCCAACGGTGCACCGTCAATCCAACGCTGCCAACCCGGCGACCACCGAACTCGGTGCCATGACGCGACCGCCCATGCCGGTGTCGCAGCCACCGCAGCAACCGCAGCGACCACCGCAGCAACCCGCCCGACAGCGTAAGCCGGCAAAGAAACGCAGTGGCTGCGGTTGTGGCTGCGGCAGCATTGTGCTGTTGGTGCTGCTAGTGTTGCTGGCCGGTGCTATCGCAGTCGTCTATTCGCTGTCGACTACCGGTTCACTGCCAACCATTCCGAACTTGGAGCAGTACATTCCGAACCAGTCACAGCAGCAAACCCCAGAGGAAAACACCGACCCCAACGACGGTTCTGGTTACGGTTGGTCGGGAGACAATTCCGGTAACTGGGGAAATAACGACGGCGGCAACTCTGGGGAAAACTACGGCGGCAACAATGACGGTGCCTCTGACAGCTCCACTGAGCAGGACACCAGCGAGACCGCTCCGGATACGTCCGAACCGACTCAGGATTCGGGCAACGACAGTGGCGACAACAGTGGCGACGACTCCAGTGGCGGTGGTCTACCCGGTATTCAATTGCCCTTGGGAAATGACTCCGGTAATACCTTGGGGACTCCAGATGCACAGTAATATTCAGGTACAAGATGTTTTGGTGGAAATCCTTCCGAAGGGACTGACGAACAATGTCTGGCAATGACGATCTCCTCTCCGGCCGTTATCGGCTCGGCGAGCTCATTGGCGTTGGCGGCATGTCCGATGTCTACCGCGCTGAAGATACTGTTCTCGGTCGCTCTGTCGCGGTCAAGATGATGAGGGCCGACCTTGCCAGGGATGAGAACTTCCTCGCAAGGTTCCGTCGTGAAGCGAAAAACTCAGCGCTGCTGAATCACCCGTCGATCGTGTCGGTGTACGACACCGGCGAGACGGATAGCCCGATGGGGCGCGTGCCTTTCATTGTCATGGAGCTGATTCAGGGCGAGACCCTGCGTGATCTTGTTCGTCGTGAGGGGCGGCTCGACCCGAAGAAAGCCGCATCGATCATGGCATCGGTGTGTGATGCGCTGACGGCATCCCACCATGCGGGCATTATTCACCGTGACATCAAGCCGGCGAACATCATGCTGACCAACACCGGCAAGGTGAAGGTGATGGACTTCGGCATCGCTCGCGCGCTCGGTGATTCCACCACGATGACGCAGACTGCGGCGGTGCTGGGTACCGCGCAATACCTCTCGCCGGAGCAGGCGCGCGGTAAGACCGCCGACGCCCGTTCCGATATCTACGCTGTCGGCTGCGTACTTTTCGAGGCCGTCACGGGCGCCCCGCCGTTCACCGGCGAAACCCCTCTTTCTGTCGCTTACCAGCACGTTCAGGACCAGCCGCCGCGGCCTTCGGGGAAGCTCAACACCGACCCAAACACGGCTCAGGCCCTCGACGCGGTGCTTCTGACCGCGATGGCCAAGGATCCGATGGAGCGCTACGACTCTGCAGAGGACTTCGCCCAGGATTTGCGTCGTCTTGCACGCGGCGAGGATCCGTTGGCGCTGGCGCACCACGGCGCGCATGACGACGATGCGAAGACCACCGAATTCCTTCCGGCAGCTCCATCGGATGCTGAGACCCGGGTGACCCCTGCACAGCAGGCAACTCCGGCCCCGGCCCCTGTCCCTGCTCCGGAACCGGAGAGAGCAGCTGCCCAACCGGAAGCCCCTGCTCAGATTGCTAACACTGACGAGCCTGAGAAAAAGAAGGGTGGCGCAGGAAAGACTGTCGCACTGGCGGCTGCTGCGCTGGTCGCTCTTGGCGGTGTCGGCTACGGCGCCTACCAGCTTTTCAACTCGTCCACCGAGGTCGAGACCGTTGCCATTCCGCAGGTCGAGGGCCTAAATGTCAATGAGGCAACGCAGGTTCTCGAGGAGGCTGGTTTTGTAGTCAACCGCGTCGATGAGCCGAACCCAGATGTCCCCCGAGACACGGTGATCGCCACCGAACCGGGTGTCGGATCGGGGTTGCCGCAGGGATCTCGCATCAAGCTGCGCGTATCTTCGGGTCCGGAGTTGACCAATGTGCCGGATGTGCGCGACAAACAGGCCGAGGAAGCTCGCCGCCTGCTCGAGGAGGCGGGGCTTGTCGTCAATCCAAAGCTACAAGAGGAACCGAATGAGGACGTTCCGCGCGGCAATGTTATCGAGCAGTCTCCAGCTGCCGGTTCTCAGGTATCGAAGGGAACCCGCGTAACCTTGACTGTCTCCTCCGGTATCGAGACCAAGACTGTTCCGGATGTCACTGGTCAGACTTTGGATTCCGCCCGCACGACCCTCGAATCCGCTGGTTTCGTTGTCGAAGTGGTAGAGGTGGACTCCGCTGAGAAGCAGGGAACCGTCATTGAGGTTCCGCAGAAGGGCTCGGAGCTCACTGTCGGTACGACGGTTGAGCTGCACGTTTCGCGTGGTAACCAAATTAAGATGCCACGGGTTGAAGGACAGACCCTCAGTGATGCGGAGAAGGCACTCGCCGATGCCGGATTCGAGGGAACTATCCGCACCGAGGAAGTCACCACGCTGGATCTGTCCAAGGTCGACCACGTGGAGAAGGCCAATCCGTCGGCCGGGTCTAAGCTGAACAAGGACGGCGAGGTCACCCTGCGTGTCTACCGGCTTGGGGTTGCTCCGGAGAGCTCTTCAGACGAACGGCCTGCTCCGGAACCTCCCCTGAGGTTGCCGGATCTACTGCCTAACTAGCGGCTAGTGTGCCAGCACGTCTGAGAAGGCGCGCTGGTACACCGCCTGCTGTGCTTCCAACTCGGACAGGAGTTCCTCGGTGTACTCACCGCCTGCCAGTCGCAGCCAATTGACCAGCATGCGGTGCCCGTACTGGGTGAGCACCGACTCCGGGTGGTACTGCACGCCGTGAATCGGCAGGTCGCGGTGGCGCATCGCCATCAGCATGCCCGAATCGGTGAATGCCGTGGCAATGAGTTCCTCCGGCAGTGTCTTCGGATCGACCGTCAACGAGTGGTAGCGCGTGGCAATAAAAGGACTGGGCACATCGGCCAGCACACCCGTGCCGTCGTGTGTGACCGGGGAAGTCTTGCCGTGCAACAGCTCGTCGGCACGCACGACCTGCGCACCAAAGACCTCACCAATCGCCTGATGACCCAAGCACACACCCAACACCGGTGTCGGATCGTCCTGCCTGCTCACCGCGCGAATAATGTCCTCTGTCCATCCAGCATTGGACGGCTCACCGGGACCGGGCGACAGTAGGATTGCATCAAATTGCTTTACGACGTCGTCAACATCGCGGAGACGCGCATCATCATTGCGCCAGACAGTCACCGTTTCGCCGAGCTGGCCTATGTACTGGACCAGATTGAATACGAAGCTGTCATAGTTATCGACGACGAGAATCTGCATAACTGGGAATTCTACTGCCTGCGAACTTCACTGGTAAGTTCGGATGCAAAGTTTACAATTATGCATATATCGCGGGAGTGTAGATACCGCGCTGATCGCAACCTGCTGACCACAACCTAAGGAGTTTAAAGCGCTATGCCTAAGGCAAAGATTGAAAGCACTAATTCACCACAATCCGGTGGCTCCTCCGTCAGCCGTACCCCGGTCAAAATCAACAGCACTCAGACGCCGGTGTGGTACAAGGTGCTGATGTTCGGGTTCATGCTGATTGGTTTGGGCTGGCTGCTGGTCAACTACATCGCGGGTCCGCATATTCCGTTCATGGTGACTTTGAACGCATGGAACTACGTCATCGGCTTTGGTCTTTTCATTGTTGGTCTGCTGATGACTATGGGTTGGCGTTAGTCAGCTCTAATACACCGCACCCCTCAGGCGCATCCACTTTTGGATGCGCCTTTTTCATGCCCAAAAACCCAGGTCAATGCACCCCCGCCAATACACCCGTTTCCCACACATTTTTCGGAGAATGAGGATTTCCCTCCTACTGATCGCGCAAAAAAGTTATCCACAGAAACCTGTGTAACAATCATGTAATTTGTGGATAACTGTGGAGAGATTTCGTCCCAAATTTCTCACGGGTTACGTGACAGAAACCGTAAAGCATGACAACTTTGGTTCTATCCCCTGTGTCCACAGTATCCACAGCCTGTGGATAACTCTGTGAACAAGTAACATAGTTGCAAGTCAAGTTGTGCGTAACTCCAATATTCTGCGGAGTTCGACCACTTTCGAACGCTGGTTCGTAAATTACAAGAATGGAATTATCCACACATGTGCACAAGTCTGTGGACAACTGTGGATTCTTATAATTTGTGAAAATTGGGGCCCGTAACGTGCTTCTTGGCCCGTGTTCACCTAGGTGAACAGTGGAGTATTTTTTCCACAGGGCTGTGGACATGTGGAGAATCAACACGATGTGCTACTACCCCCACTACCCCTAAACACAACATTGAAGTTACGGGCCGTCGTAAAGCGAAAATGGGCATGAAAAAACCCGCCCGGAACAACCGGACGGGTTAAAGAGCGTAGAAGCTAGCGGATTACTTCTCGATGTCGATGGAGGTAATCACGACCGGCTCCAACGGGCGATCCCAGTGATCGGTAGCCACACGAGCGATCTCGTCGACAACCTTCTTCGAGGCATCATCAGCGACCTCACCGAAGATGGTGTGAGCGCCATTGAGGTGCGGGGTCGGAACAACGGTGATGAAGAACTGGGAACCGTTGGTACCACGGCCGCCGCGCTTGCCGGCGTTTGCCATAGCGAGCAGGTACGGACGATCGAACTGGAGCTCCGGGTGAATCTCATCGTCGAACATGTAGCCCGGGCCGCCGGTGCCGGTGCCCAGCGGGTCACCACCCTGAATCATGAATCCAGCGATGATGCGGTGGAAGATGGCCTCATCGTAGAACGGGCCGGACTCGGTGCCAGAGGCGTTCTGCCCCTTGTACTCCTTGGTGCCTTCTGCCAGGCCGATGAAGTTGTCGACGGTATTCGGCGCGTGGTTGCCGAACAGGTCAATCACGATATCGCCATGGTTGGTGTGCACAGTTGCAGTAGCAGTCTTAATAGTCACGTTCCTTAGGATACCGACCTTGGTGGCCAATTGCTCCTACTGGTGAGTTTCTCCGTGGCAGAAACCAGCGAAAATGTTTCTCAAGATAAGGAAAAGAGTTCTTCGTTGACCCCCATGGAGGCCAAATAGTGCCTAAGCTGGAATGTGAGCCTGCTGCAAATATTTCGGCGCTAGGCCTAACTGGGCCCTAGCTCTTGGACTTAGAAGCATCTTGGTCTCAGAGGCACTGGCGCCGCAGCAGTATTAATCATTGATTGAGAATTAAAGGCGATGCCTGTTGGCGACGCACTAATAAAGGAGAGTCATGAACCCCAACGCAATCTCGCTGGCTGTCAAGGGACTGAAGTCCGCTTACGACAGCTACTCGGATTACCGGGACAAGAAGGCTGCAGAGCTCTACGACACGATGCAGGAGGCTAAGAAGGTGGCAGCTGCACAGAACGAGGCAGCAAAGGACGCAGCAACCAATTGGGCGGAAGACGTTAAGGAAAAGGTTTCCGACGCCCGCGATCAGCTCGCTGAGCAGGCCGAAGAACTGACCGGCAAGGTTGAGAAGAAGTCCAAGGAGACCAAGAAGCAGGCTAAGAAGGCTGCGAAGCAGGCCGAGAAGGACGCTAAGCGCAAGGGCAAGAAGACCCGTTGCAAGGCTCGCTGCGAGGCTAAGAAGGCTGAAAAGAAGGCCAAGAAGGCTCGCAAGGACCTCGAGGTGCGTACCCAGAAGGCTATCGACAAGGTAACCGGTAAGGAAGAGCAGCGCGCCAAGAACGGTCGCATCGCAACCGCTTCCCTGGTCTTCGCTGTTGTTGCAGCAATCGTCGGTGTCATCGTTTGGAAGCTGCGCAAGGACGACAAGCTCCCGGTTGACCCAGCTCCGTACCAGCAGAAGGCCCAGGAAGTTAAGCACAAGGTCGAAGAGAAGGCCGCAGAGGTCAAGGAGACCGTTGAAGAGAAGGCTTCTGAGGCTAAGGACAAGGCTGAAGAGGTAAAGGGCAAGGCAGCCGACAAGGCCGACGAGGCCAAGGACAAGGCTGCTAAGGCCAAGGAGACCACTGAGGAGAAGGCCGCAGAGGCTTCCAAGCAGGCTCAAATCAAGGTCGACGAGGTCAAGACCGAGAAGAAGAACGCTGACGACGCTAAGAAGATCTCTTCCAAGCCGGCTCCGAAGCCGGGTCAGGCTCGCAAGAAGTAAATAGGCGGCTGGGGCTAGATAGCCATAAACCTTTTCACGCCCGATCGTTCTGTGCAGTAGATGCGCCGACGGTCGGGCGTTTTTGGTTAAGCAGCAAACCTGACAACTTCAAAAGACGGGCTGCAAATGTGAAACTGTGCGAGTTTATGACACTTTCAAGCCGGTAGGTTCAGGCGGTGAATGCATCACCACTTTCGACCAGGAGAAGTAGTGAAGCAAACCCGCCGAACGAAAT
>NZ_JASPJR010000024.1:0-12687 GCF_030232065.1 Corynebacterium sp. MSK032
ACGCCTAAGAAACTACCCCCAAGACTGTACTCGCCAACATCGGCCTGACACTTGACAAAAACATAGGGACACCCCCCCAACTGCTAGATTGTCTCCATGCAGCAGATTCCACGCTTTGACTCCTGGATTGTTCGAGGAACAATCATCGCCCCGTGCGTTCTGGCCATTGCACAGCTTCTGTGGGTAATTGCTATTTCCGACCGACTACCGGAGCAATTAGCAACGCATTGGAGCGTTAACGACACTCCCAACGGTTTCATGCCGCCGATTCAAAGCACATTGATTATGGCGATCATCGTCATAGCATGTGCGCAGATCGGTTGGCTCGGCGCCAAGACCAGTACGCCGCTTATCGTACGCAAGCCAATTGCAATAACCAACCTCGCTCTCTGCGGCTTCTTAATCGGCGTTGAATTCGCGATTATCATCCCGCAGATCGGCACGACAGACCCTACGACCGCCCGAATCAGCTGGATCTATGCAATAGCCGGCGTCATCATCGGCCTAGTAGCTGCCCTGTTCGTGACGCGCCGCCTCAAGGACTACTCCTCGCTTACCGACGCCACGGTCACCGAGCCGACATCGCCACAGTTGCCCCATCGAGAAGGAGACCCGACTCCCATCGACGTCAGTGTGACCATCTCTAAGGGCGTCAAGATCGCCCTCGCAGTCTGGTGCGTGGTGTCTGTAGCGCTCGCAGTGTTCCTGCCAAGCCTCGGCATTGTTTTTCTGCTGTGCACGCCGCTATTCCTCATCGCATATGAAACCGGCATGACACTAGACACGGACCCGAAGACAGATTCCATTACCGTTTTTAACGGCTGTGGACCGCTGAAGATGAAACACCCCATTGAGCTTCGAACCATCAAATATGCGAAGCCCGCCACTTATAACTGGGCCGACGGTGGCGGTATTGGGCTTCGACTTGGCAATGATGGCCGCATCACCGTGGCGGCACGGTCAGGCGAGGCAGTCAAGATTGAGACCTCGGGGTCCGATTACACCATCGCCGTACCGGATGGAATGGCTGCGGCTGTCGCAGGTGAGATCAACAGCCGCATCGACGCTATGCGCTAATAGGCTATGCGCTAATAAATCAAGCGCTAACAGATCAAGCGCTAAAAGCCTGCCCTGCGCAGCGCGTCGGCCATGGAACCGCCGCCTCCACCGCGGTTGGCTCCACCGCGCTTCTTATTCTGGGAACCACGCTTTCGGCCGCCTCCACGACCATCACGGCGACCGCCGTCACGCTTTGGCTTGGCATCCGAGGCGTCGTCGTCAAGCCTGAGCGATAGACCGATGCGGTTGCGTTCGACATCAACGTCGAGAACCTTCACCTTGACCACCTCGCCCGAGCGGACGACCTCGTGCGGGTCGGAGACGAAACCGCGGGCCATGTTGGAGACGTGGACGAGGCCGTCCTGGTGGACTCCGACGTCGACGAAGGCGCCGAAGGCCGCGACGTTGGTGACGGTGCCCTCGAGAATCATGCCGGGCTGAAGATCGGAGACCTTCTCCACGCCTTCCTTGAAGGTGGCGGTGACGAACTCGGGACGCGGATCGCGGCCGGGCTTGTCCAGCTCGGTCAAGATGTCCTGGACGGTGGGCAGGCCGATACCTGCGGACTCGTCGACGAAGTCTGCAGCACGCACCTTGGACAGGACACGGGAGTTGCCGATGAGCTCCTGGACACTAACGCCGGTCGAAGCGGCGATGGCATCGACGACGCGGTAGGACTCCGGGTGCACGGCGGAGGCATCCAGCGGGTTGTTAGCGCCGTGGATGCGAAGGAAGCCGGCGCACTGCTCGAAGGCCTTCGGGCCAAGACGCGGAACCTTCAGCAGCTCCTTGCGGGAGGTGAAAGCGCCGTTTTCGTCTCGGTAAGCGACGATGTTGTCCGCAACAGTCGAGGACACGCCAGCAACGCGACCGAGCAGCGGCGCGGAGGCGGTGTTGACCTCGACGCCGACAGCGTTGACGGCATCCTCAACCACGGCATCGAGAGAGTGCTCGAGCTTGGTCTGGGAAACGTCGTGCTGGTACTGGCCGACACCGATGGACTTCGGATCGATTTTGACGAGTTCAGCAAGCGGGTCCTGCAGGCGGCGGGCAATCGATACGGCACCGCGGAGAGATACATCCATGTCCGGGAACTCAGCTGCTGCCAGGGACGATGCGGAGTAGACGGAAGCACCGGCCTCAGAAACCACCACAGGGGTCGGCTTCTTGCCACCGGCCTGAGCTATCAGGTCAGCGATTTCGCGGGCCAGGGTTTCGGTCTCGCGGGAAGCGGTGCCGTTGCCGATGGCCATGAGCTCCACGCGGTGCGTGGCGCAGAGAGTGGCCAGTTGCTCCTTGGCGCCGGACCAGTCATTGCGCGGCTGGTGCGGGTAGACGATGGCAGTGTCGAGCACCTTGCCAGTGGAGTCGACAACGGCGCACTTAACACCATTGCGGTATCCCGGGTCCAGGCCGAGAGTGGCGCGCTGGCCAGCCGGTGCGGCCAGCAGCAGGTCACGCAGGTTACGGGCGAAGACATCCACGGCTTCGGCCTCGGCGCGCTCCTTCAGTCGAGTGCGGGCATCGAGGGCAGCGGACACCTCCAACTTGGTGCGCCAACCGAAACGAACGGCCTGGTCAATCCACTTGGAGGTACCGCCGTCGGGAAGCTCAAAGGCCTCACGGATCATGTGCTCGTAGGTCTCATCCTCACCCGCATCGATGTTGAGCGTCAGGATGCCCTCGGCCTCACCGCGCAGCACGGCCAACACGCGGTGGCTAGGCATGGTGTCCAGAGGTTCGTTGTGCTCGAAGTAGTCACGGTACTTCGCACCCGCAGTCTCCTTGCCCTCCACCACGGCAGCGGCGGCGGAACCGGAGGACCACACCTGCTCACGGACAGAGCCAACCAAATCAGCATCGGTAGCGAAGCGATCGACCAAGATGGCACGGGCACCGGTCAGAGCGTCCTTCGCATCCTTACCAGCTGCCTCGCCGTACTTAGTGGCCAGAGTCTCGGGGTCCGCGGCTGGGTCGGCCAGCAGCTCCTCCACCAGCGGTTCGTACCCGGCCTCACGTGCAATATCGGCCTTGGTCTTGCGCTTCTTCTTGTACGGCAGGTAGAGATCCTCCAACCGCGCCTTAGTGTCGCAGGCGAGGATGGCGGCCTTGAGATCGTCGTTAAGCTTTCCCTGCTCTTCAATGGCGGCGAGAATCGTTTGCTTGCGCTCTTCTAGTTCGCGCAGGTAAACGACGCGTTCCTCGATGAAACGCAGCTGTGTGTCATCGAGCCCGCCGGTTACTTCCTTGCGATAGCGGGCGATGAAAGGCACGGTGTTGCCTTCGTCGAGAAGCTTGATAGCGGCGGCGACGGCACTTTCGGCAACGTCCGCACCAGTGGCGGCGAGTTCTCGGGCAATTACTGATGAAATCACCCGGGCAACTTTACTATCGTGGAAGTACCAATTGGCGAACGCCCCACAGAAGGCTCGCAGTAAACACCGGAAAAGGAGCCCCATGAAGCAGAAACTCTGTGCCGAATACCTGCGCATTTCCGATGAGGAGGCAGCGCGGTTAGTTGAGGTCGCAGCACCTGCGGCGACCAGCGACGGCGGCACGGCGGGGCTTGTTACCGACGGCGCGGAGAAGATTATCCTGCAGCACTTCGTCGACGTTCCGGACGAAGATGCCCTGGACATCGACACGGACTGGGAGTCCCTGCTGCGCACGTTGACCGGCAATCCCATCGACGGCCAGGCACTCGGCGACCCGCTGGCGGAGGCCATCCTCGGCGCCGACCGCGTCTGCCGCAAGCCGCTGTCTGCAGTCATCCGCGCCGATCGCGTCGGCGACGTGCACCAGACGCTGGCAAGCATCGATCTTGCCGCCCGCATCACGGACAATGGTTCGCTTATCGACGAAGCCACTGCGACACAGCGGTACCGCGAACTCGTGGCCTTCTACGAGGAGACTAAGGCAGCGCGTAGCGCCGTGCTCGTGGCCATCTCCTAAGAACTAGCAGCGCAACTGCTAAGCCGATAACTCCGGCGATGAGGCCGCCGATAACATCGGTGAGCCAGTGTGCCCCGACCCACACGCGCGACAGTGCCACAGCGCCGATAAGCGCGATGATGGCCAAGTCGAGCAACTTGCGGGCTGTACGGCGCAATACGGGGATGGCAAGCTGCATCGCGGCCATACCGCTGGAAGTAACCGCTGCCACATGTGCAGAAGGAAACGCCGCATCGTGCAGGTTGACCAGTGAGAACTCCTCACCCGGTCGGTCGCGGCCCAAAAACCACTTCATGGCATAAGTCACCGCAATCGACGAACCGAATGACGCCGGCAGTAGCAACGCCCACGCACGGAAGCGGAACCACAGGAGTGCCGCAGCAACAAGCGTGACCGGCGCGATGTAAATCGGCCGGATAATCTCGCTCAAAGCCAGCATCACACTATCGACGCGGCCATCCCGCGCCCCATGCAGGTCACTGACCCAGCCCGCAAACGACTGATCCACGCTCCCCGCCAGCTGCGTCTGAGTGAACCACGCCAGTGCCCCTAGGACAGCTAACCAACCAATGACGTGCCGAGGTCGCGCAATTCGAACACGTGCCACTAGCAGTTCTCCTCGGTTACTTCCCCAATGACTCCTTGGATTATTTCCCGGTCACGGGCGCTGAGGTCGACGTCGGCAAGCAAATCCGGACGACGTTCGGCCGTGCGAATGAGTGACTGATCGCGCCGCCAACTGTCCACCAGCGCGTGATTGCCGCTGAGGAGAACGTCCGGCACTGCCAGTCCACGCCACTCGCGCGGCTTGGTGTAGGACGGCCCTTCGAGCAGACCGTCAGAGAACGAGTCCTCCTCGTGGCTCTTGCGATTGCCCAACACACCCGGAATCAACCGCACGACGGACTCCGCAATCACGAGCACCGCCACTTCCCCGCCGATCAGCACATAGTCCCCAATAGAGACCTCACGCACGCGGTAACGATTAGCAGCGTCATCAATAACGCGCTGGTCAATGCCCTCGTAGCGCCCGCACGCGAACACAATGTGCTCCTCGTGTGAGAACTCCTGCGCCATCTGCTGCGTAAACGGCTCGCCCGCCGGGGTCGGGACGATCAGCAGGGGCTTCGCTGAATCTTCTTCGCTTAACGACGGCACTTCCGCTGCAGCATAGGAAGATTCCTCGGCCAAACCCAGTTTCTGATCATGGCGGACATTGTCCAAATGTGGCACCGCGGACGTGAGCGACTGCTCCGCTTTCAGCGTCGCTACCTCGTCGAGGGCGGGGCCCCAGACATCCGGCTTCATAACCATGCCGGGGCCACCGCCGTAGGGCGAGTCATCCACGACTTGATGTACACCTGGCGCCCAGTCGCGCAGGTTGTGTACGCCGACACTCAAAATGCCCTGCTCAATTGCCTTGCCCAGCAGCGCATGACGCAGTGGCTCGAGGTACTCCGGGAAGATTGTGACTACATCGAGACGTAAGCTCACAGCTCCAACAGTCCTTCCGGCGGCGTGATGGTGACGGTAGTATTCTCAAGGTCAACTTCCGGAACGATGTCCTCTACCAGAGGGATGAGTACCTCCCGGGCCCCGTCGTCAAGCGTGACTTCAAGGAGACGATGAGCGGGCGCGCGGACGATAGAAGTGACCTCGCCTATATCCGTGCCGTTATGGACTACGCGCAGGCCTTCAAGTTCAAAGTCATAAAAGTCCTCGTCTTCGAAGACGGGCTCGGCATAAAACTTCATACCCCGATGACGCTCGGCCTCATTGCGGCCCGGAATCTCCTCGAAGCGAATCAGCAAACGCCCCTGGTGCGGGCGTGCCGTTTTCACAGTCAGCTGTTCCTCACGGCCGGCCTGTACACCCAACAGCGTGGCCCCGACTGCGAAACGCCCTTCCGGGTCATCCGTTGTCGCATCGACGACGACTTCCCCGCGCACACCGTGGGGCTTGATCACTCGGCCAATAAGCACCATGTCAGCTACCGACACGCGCACACTCCCTCTCTTATAAAGGCTCTGTAAAACACCCCGCGTAAAGCAAAAAGGCGCCACCCAACACTTCGTCTTGAAGTATAAGGTAGCGCCCGGATTAGCTAAGCGGCGTACTCAGCGTCCTTATTACTCGGCGTCCTCGGAAGCCTCGGACTCAGCAGCCTCAGCCTCGGCAGCCTTTGCGGCCTCCTCAGCTTCCTTAGCAGCCTTAGCTGCTTCCTTGGCCTCGCGGCGCTTAGCGGTGATGGCCTCAGCGGACGGGCCATTGTTGGCCTCTTCCAGAGCCTTGTTGAACAGCTCGAGCTTGGTCGGCTTCGGCTCAGCAACCTTCAGAGTGCCCTCTGCACCCTCGAGACCCTTGAACTTCTGCCAGTCGCCGGTGACCTTCAGCAGAGCCAGAACCGGCTCGGTCGGCTGTGCACCGACGCCCAGCCAGTACTGAACGCGCTCGGAGTCAATCTTGATGATCGACGGCTCTTCCTTCGGCTGGTAGATGCCCAGGTTCTCAATGACCGCACCGTTGCGACGGGTACGAGCATCAGCAACGACGACGCGGTACTGAGCAGTACGAATCTTACCCAGGCGCTGCAGCTTAATCTTGACTGCCATGAGGAGTTCCTCTTTCTTCTATGTCACTGGACAATACTTATGCATCCGAGCTCACGAGTAATTACTAACGAAGTACCTCGGACCGGTTTTGCCCTTGGGATATTTACACTGCGCGTGACCACCGGGCGGCCGTGGCCGGATCCGATGAATTCGCAGTCGTGCCTCAGTTGAGGATTCTCATTGAGACAACTCGAGGTATGTTACCAGCAGTTTTTGGAAATTAACAAAACTGCGCACTCGAAACGCTGCATACCCACTAAAGCTGAACGTCGTTGACAGTGCGGTAACGTAACATTCTATGAAAACCACCGGCACCCAATATAGGTATGACTTGGACGGACTACGGGGCATTTCGATTGCCCTCGTAGTCCTTTTCCATGTTTACGTCGGCCGCGTTTCCGGTGGTGTGGACGTATTCCTCTTGCTCTCCGGGTTTTTCTTCTTCGGCGCGCAGTACCGCAATGCCATCAATCCCCGGCAGTCCATCAATCCATGGTGGAGCATCTGGCGCACGCTGCGTCGCCTAATCCCGACACTAGTGCTGGTCCTCTTTGCGACAACCCTGTTTGTCATTTACTTCATTCCATCGCTTCGCACGATCGACATTGCCCAGCAACTCCGCGCCAGCCTGCTCTACTACCAAAATTATGAACTGGCACTCCAGGGCTCGGACTACGCAGCCGCAGAGAGCGAAACCTCCCCACTGCAGCACCTGTGGTCAATGTCGGTACAGGGCCAGTTTTATCTCGGCTCCATTTTGCTCATCTCCCTACTCGCCTGGATGACGCGCTCACCCCAGATTGTCGGCGCGGTTACCTCACCGGTGGAGGCGAAGCGCACCGACGCTACCGGCGGTAAACTCCGCCGAATCCTCACTCCGTTGCTGGCAGTTATCACTCTCGGCTCGATTGCCTATGCCTTCTATATGCACTCCGAGAACCAGGGGTGGAACTACTACTCCACTGTCAGCCGCCTCTGGGAACTCTGCCTCGGCGCACTACTCGGACTGATTCTTGTCCGGGGATCCATCCCCATGCCCAAGCCACTTCGAGTGCTGTTAGCCAGCATCGGCCTCGCACTGGTAGTCTCCACCGGTTTCATCTTCGACGGCGCCGCACAGTTCCCAGGCCCTTGGACCCTATGGCCCCTCGGTGGTGCTGCGCTGATTATTATCGCCGGCCCTGAGGCGGGCTGGATCTCCAAGTTCCTGGCCAGCCGCCCAATGCGCGAAGTAGGCCAGAGCGCCTACGCGCTCTACCTGTGGCACTGGCCTCTTCTCATCCTGGCCATAAACTACCTCAACCGCGATACTCCGGGGCTGAAGCTTGGCACCGCAGTGATCGTCGTTTCCTTTATTTTGGCCAAACTCACCAACAAGTATGTCGAGCTGCCGCTGGCTCAATCGACTCGCCGACCGACCCGGACTCAGCCCGTCGTCGGCGATGCAATCCACGCAATGAAGCATCGTCGCCCGGCTCGTCGTCTAGCGGCAGTCGGCACTGTTGTCGTCATTGCGTTGGTCGGCATGTCCAGCCTTGTCAACGTGCAACAGGTGCGCGTCGATCGCGCCTCCGCCACCAGCCTAGATCCAGAGGTCTATCCAGGTGCACTCGCGCTTACCGACGGGTACGAGGTCCCCAAGGCAGCCACAAAGCCGAATACCGATTTCATCACGGACCTTTGGCCGGAACCTGCCCTCGATGGCTGCCTTGCGACAGGCGGTGAGGACGTCGGATACTTCCCGCCGAATCGCCGTTGGCGCGATGAGACCCAGCCGTGTGTCTACGGTGATCCAGATGCTAGTGACTCGATTGTCATCGTCGGCGGCTCGCACATGGAACATTGGTTTGCCCCGATTGATGCCTACGGCAAAAACAACGGGTACCGAGTGGTGGTTCTTCTCCGACAAGGCTGTCCAGCGACCTTAGAACCGATCCACGGAGTCGGCGATATCTGCGTGGCCTGGACTTTCGAGGCTCTGCAGAAAATTGACGAGATTCAGCCAGAGATGGTTTTCACCACTTCAACCAGACCCCTGTTCCAGGCGGACCCACCGCAGCCCGGCGACTACACACCGGATGGTTACGTTTCGTTTTTCGCTGCTCTACAAGAACGCGGAATTGATTTCTTCGCCATCCGCGATAACCCATGGGCGCTACGGGAGGACTTGGACCAATTCTCCCCCAGCGTATGCGAAGAAGCGGAAGAAGACTGCACTATCCACCGCAAAACTGCCCTAAATGCAGAAAATCCCGCTGAGGAGATTCTTGCGAACTTCCCCAACGGGCACAGTCTAGATTTCTCCGACATCTTCTGCGGTCCGACCACCTGCCGTAAAGTTATTGGCAATATCTACGTCTACCGCGACAGCAATCACATCACCGATGAACTAGCGGCCACTTTCAGTCCTGAAATGGACCGCCAGATTCAGAAGGCTCTGCGGGACTAGCTACTTCTAGTCCCCGCTACTTCTTGCCCTGTCCGAAGTCGAGATTGTTGAGGTCAAAGTCCTCCATACCTTCTGGCAGCTGATTACCCATCTGCTTCTGCAGCTTCTGCAGTTCAGCCATGCTAGGCATACCCGGTATGCCCTGCATACCTGGCATTCCAGGCATACCGGGCATTCCGCCACCGCGCATTGCCTTCGGCGGCGTTGGACCACGGTTAGCGCCCTTGCGCTTATTCTTGCCCTTGCCCTTTCGACCACGCTTGGCCTTGCGGTTCGATGGGCGACCACCGCCCATACCAAATCGGCCGGCCATCTGCGCCATCATCTTCCGCGCCTCATTGAAACGCTCGATGAGCTGGTTAACCTCTGAAACGGACACACCGGAACCGTTGGCGATACGACGACGTCGTGAAGCATTCAGAATCTTCGGATTCTCGCGCTCTTCCGGAGTCATACCGCGGATAATCGCCTCGATGCGGTCAAGCTGCTTTTCGTCGACCATCTCGGCGGCCTTGGACATTTCCGCGCCGCCGGGGAGCATCTTGAGGATGTTGCCGATTGGGCCCATCTTGCGGACCATCATCATCTGCTCGAGGAAGTCCTCAAGAGTCAGTTCGCCGGAACCAATCTTCTGGGCGGACTTGGCAGCCTGCTCATGATCGATTTCCTTGGAAGCGACCTCAACCAACGTCTTTAGGTCACCCATCCCCAGGATGCGGCTGGCCATACGGTCTGGGTGGAAGACGTCAAAGTCCTCCAACTTCTCGCCCGTGGAGGCGAACAGAATCGGCTTACCGGTGACCTCACGGATAGACAGTGCAGCGCCACCGCGCGCGTCGCCATCGAGCTTGGTCAGTACAACGCCGGTGAAGTCAACGCCGTCTCGGAAGGCCTTGGCGGTCTCTACCGCGTCCTGACCAATCATGGAGTCGATGACAAACAGAACTTCATGCGGGTTGATGGCATCGCGAATGTCGCGGGCCTGCTTCATCAGAACCTCATCGATACCCAGGCGACCTGCGGTATCGATAATCACCACATCGTGGCGATGCTGGCGAGCATAAGCGAGGCCACGGAACGCGGCGTCAACTGGATTGTCCTCGCTGGTGCCCATTTCATGGGTGGAATCGAGGCTGGTGCCCGGGAACGGTGCGAAGCACGGCACGCCTGCACGCTCAGCGACAATTTCCAGCTGCTGCACCGCGCCCGGACGCTGCAGGTCACAGGCGACGAGGACCGGGGTGTGCCCCTGATCCGTGAGGTACCTGGCCAATTTACCGGCCAAGGTGGTCTTACCAGCGCCCTGCAGACCGGCCAGCATGATAACCGTTGGTGGCTGCTTCGACATATTCAGCCGTCGAGTCTCGCCACCGAGGATGTTAATCAGTTCCTCATTGACGACCTCAATAATCTGGTTTGCCGGGTTGACAGTCTGGCTGCCAATAATTTCGTTAGCGCGTTCCTTGATGCGCTTGATGAAGGTACGGACAACCTCGAGGGAGACATCGGCTTCCAGAAGAGCCAGCCGAATCTCGCGGGCGGTGGCGTTAATATCCGCCTCAGTCAGGCGGCCCTTCCCGCCCAGCCCCCGCAGGGCACCCGTCAAACGATCGGAAAGAGACTCAAACAAGTTTCCAGCTCCCCTTTTGCCTTGTTTTTTCTTAACTGTTCTACCGTACCCGCTGGATACTCCATTTGGCACATATCTACAGCTTCGCCTATCGACAACGATTGCAGCCCACCCACCCTAAATGCCCCGATTCGGGTGTAACCAATAGGAAGTAAGAAATAGCAATAGGATGAAGCTCTTTTGTACTCAAGGACGTTAGATTACTGTTCGTTATTTTAACGTGACAATTAAACGAGCCTCCAGATATGAATGCCCTACTGCATAAAGAACGTTTATCCAACCCAGTTACCACCAGCTAGGTAACAGAAAGATAACGCCAGTGGCTAGCTTTTACTAAGGCCACCCTTAGTAAGAACCTCCCCCGGAATGGTGTAAGCCAAATAGCAAACCGGCGGCATTGCAGCAGGTCAAAGCACGCCACTGCGCACCTGATGTTATTCCTATAACTACCTCCAATACCGTTCATATATCAACCAGTTTATGGTTAATCATGAACCTAGTTAACCGCAGTTGGCCTGGTTTTATTTTCCGCCGTGCACGATGAGGGATGAACGGCGAAATCATATTCATTGGTCTCTGACCGTTTGACTCCTTGAGAGGTTTTCATGAAGAAGTTCACCACGGCTATCGCCGCCGCTGCCTTCTCCGCCAGCATGATTGCAAGCGCAGGCACCGCTACTGCACAGATTCCGGACTCAATGCCGACCGAGTGCCCCGCCGGCCAGCACTTTGAGAACGTCGGAGGCACTTTCCAGTGCGTCGCAGACCAGCCTGAGCAGGATTCCACTGACGGAATTCCGGCCCCAATGCCGGACAAGTGCCCAGACGGCCAGCACTTTGAGAACGTCGGCGGAACCTTCCAGTGCGTCGCGGACCAGGAAGCTCCTAAGCCCGAAACACCGGGCGACAATGAGTCCCAGCCGGGCGACCCCGGAAACCCAGGCATTTCTGATAAGCAGTGCCCGGAGGGCGAGCACTTCGACATGAGCAAGCCAGTTCCAGGCAACCCGAATGTCTTCGGTGTCTGCGTCAAGGACGAGGCGAAGCCGGACACTGACAAGCCAGGCACGGACAAGCCGGACACCGAGAAGCCAGGCAAGGACGGCAAGGACGGTAAGCCGGGCAAGGACGGCAAGGACGGTAAGGACGGTAAGCCAGGCAAGGACGGTAAGCCGGGCAAGGATAGCAAGGACGGTAAGCCAGGCAAGGACGGTAAGCCGGGCAAGGACGGCAAGGATGTCAAGGTAAACGTTGACATCAAGATCTCTGCTGAGTGCAAGAACGAAAACAAGTGCACGAAGGAAGAGAAGAAGGCCAAGGAAAAGGCCGAGAAGAAGGCTTCCGAGTCCAAGAAGACGACCTCTTCCGAGAATGTAAAGAAGGTTTCGGACTCCAAGAAGTCTGAGCAGAATACCTCGGAGTCCAAGAAGGCTTCTTCGACTCAGAGCACTGGCCTGGCAGCCACCGGCGTTGACGCCACCACCCTGGGCGGAGCCGCTCTGGTTCTCCTTGTCGGCGGTGTCGCCGCTACCCGCATCGCCCGCAAGAACCGCTAAGAAGCTTGGGGTTCTACCCCGGTAACGAAACATAAAATGCTCCTGATGCCTATTTAGCATCGGGAGCATTTTTGTGCGCCATACCTCCGAAAAGTCATAGCTCCTATAGCCCGAAGCATAAAACCTCACAGGCACCGATTTTTTACCGAACCTCTACGCCCCATCCACCTTTCACCACCCGACACAATCAGGTACCACGCTTCGCTAGCGAAGACAGAAAAGCCCCCTACCGAGTCGACAGTGACTGGTTCTATAAACGCCCTACCCACAACGGGTGTACACACTCAGCGTTGTAAATATAAGTTCCCACTTCCCCTTACTGGGGTTTGGACAAGTCAACAATTTCTCTTTACCCGTTACCTTGTGAGTGTCCCTGATAATGGGGATAGTCGCTGGTCCCGGTATGGCTTACTTGCCCTGCAGTTTCCA
>NZ_JASPJR010000025.1:0-10155 GCF_030232065.1 Corynebacterium sp. MSK032
GCTTATATCCGCCCGATTTACCCAGCCTAATCAGCAGTAATGCTGAAAGTCAGACACACTTTTTGCTACTTAACCCTCGTAAAGCACAGTGCATCGAGCCGTGCGAAAACCTTAAAGTGGGGGAAAATAAACCGCGTACACACCCTAGCGGATAGGATGTTGTGCATGAGTAAGGAATTCGCCTCAGCAGGAACGCTGTCCGACGATAAGACGCTGCCGTGGGTCGTGCGCATCTTCGTCTACACGGATGCTGAGGGCAGCCAATCGGCTGCTGAGAAGGTTCGTGGGGTGCTCGCGGAACTGATTCCGGATCAGGAAGTCAACGTCTACGAGGATGTCATGCCCGATGTGGGGCGCACTTCCTCTCTCGCTGATTTGTGGGCGGAGGCCAACCCGGGCATGGATCCGGGGGATCGGAAGCGTTACCGCATCAGTGTGGTGGCTCCGGGGCTGTCTCACTGCGAAATGGCGGACCTGGCAGGCCCGCTCGCTGAGGCCGTCAGCCCGGGGTGGGCAGAGGGGGAGGCTGCGACCAAGGTCGCGAAGGGCGATGTCCCGTGCCGTGTCGCTGTCGGGCGTGCCGACGAGCACCCGGGCGAACCCCCGCTAGTGCAGAATTAACCAGAATTCGGAATTAATCCGAAGCGAGAGCTGTTATCTGGGTTACATCCTAAGAGTCGTTTGCAATGACGACGCTTCACAACCATGAGAGGGAAGTGATTCCGAAAATGGCACACACTATTTCGCATGATGAGGCCGGTCAGCGCTACGTTCTCACCGTAGAGGGAGAAGAGGCCGGCTTTGCCGCTTACACCCCGGTGGAAGGTGCCCTGGACTTTGACCACACGGTTGTAGATGGCAAATTCCGTGGACAAGGCCTGTCCAAGCCGCTTATCGCAGGCGCGCTGGATGATGTTCGGAAGAACAACCGAAAGATTCGCACCAGCTGCTCCGCTGTTGCCAACTTCGTGGAGAAAAACCCGGACTACCAGGATCTACTGGCTGACTAGTCGCTGAAGGGCGAAGAACGCACAAAGAAGCCGGCCGGCTGCTCACGATAGGAAGAGCAGCCGGTCGGCTTTTGTATGTAGAGCTAGTTTTAGGGCGGGGCTAGATGAAGTCTCCGTCACCCTGGACGTACACCGCCGGATCGCACAACGGCTTGTGCTCTTCGGGCTTGGCAGGGCGTACGCGGCCCGGAATTCCTATCACGATGGAATCGGGTGGGCAGCTGTGGGTGACCACGGAGTTGGCGCCGATTGATGAGCCTGCACCAATTGTGATGGGGCCAAGGACTTTCGCACCTGCTCCGACGGTGACGTTGTCCTCCAGGGTGGGGTGGCGTTTTACCTTCTCCAGTGAGCGGCCGCCAAGCGTCACGCCGTGGTAGAGCATGCAGCCGTCACCGATTTCTGCGGTTTCGCCAATGACGATGCCCATACCGTGGTCGATGAAGAACCTTCGGCCAATTTGAGCGCCCGGGTGAATCTCAATACCAGTCAGCCAACGGGAAAACTGTGCGAGTACTCGTGCAATGCCCTTGAAAATCCCGCCTCGTTTCCAGAGGCGGTGCGAGAATCGGTGAATCCAGATTGCGTGTAGGCCGGAGTAGACAATGGCATTTTCTACATCACTGCGCGCAGCTGGGTCATGCGCACGGGCATTGTCCAGATCCTCTTTGAGGATTCGGAAAAAGTCACTCATGGGCGTCAATTCTATCTGGTCGGAGGTGTGGGCAATGCAAAAACCCGCTTGCCGACGGAAAGTGCCAGCTAGCGGGCTCTGCAGAGAAGGTTACGGGCGCTTATAGTGCTCGGCTTTAGTCGCGCAGATCCTCGTACAGGATGGAGGAGACGTAGCGCTCGCCGAAGTCAGGAACAATCACGACGATGTTCTTGCCCTCGGACTCCGGGCGGGCTGCAATCTCGAGAGCAGCCTTGATGTTTGCACCGGCAGAAATGCCGCCGAGGATGCCCTCGGCTGCAGCGACCTTGCGGGAGACCTCAATAGCGTCCTCGTTGGTAACCGCAATGATCTCGTCGAGAAGCTCCTGATCGAGAACCTCTGGGACGAAGTTTGCGCCCAGACCCTGAATCTTGTGCGGGCCGGCGGTGCCCTCGGTCAGCAGCGGGGAGGCCTTCGGCTCAACGGCAACCAGCTTGATGTCCGAGTTGTGCTTCTTCAGCGTGCGACCAGCACCGGTAATGGTGCCGCCGGTGCCGACACCAGCCACGAAGTAATCAACCTTGCCGTCGGTAGCTTCCCAGATTTCTTCACCAGTGGTTGCCTCGTGGATAGCCGGGTTGGCCGGGTTGGCGAACTGGGAAGCCAGGATTGCATTGTCGGTGTTAGCCACGATTTCGTTGGCCTTATCGACAGCGCCGCGCATGCCATCCGCGCCCGGGGTGAGTACAAGCTCAGCGCCAAATGCGCGCAGAACGACGCGGCGCTCCTGGCTCATGGTGTCCGGCATAGTGAGAATGACCTTGTAACCGCGGGCTGCGCCGACCATTGCCAGCGCGATACCGGTGTTGCCCGAGGTACCCTCGACGATGGTTCCGCCCGGCTTGAGCTCGCCAGAGCGCTCGGCGGCATCGATAATTGCGTTGCCGATGCGGTCCTTGACCGAGTTGGCAGGGTTGTAAAACTCCAGCTTGGCAATCACGTTGCCCGGCAGGCCCTCGGTAACACGGTTGAGCTTAACCAGCGGGGTGTTGCCGATCAGTTCAGTGACATCGTTATAAATAGTCATTAATCTTATCCATTCCGGAAATCACAGAGGACTTCCTAATGAGTTTTCGCGTGTAGCCGTAGTGTACGCCTGATCTTGCAATTAGTACAGACCAGTTCGTCTATTTTATGGCTTGCGTAGGGAAGTGGAAGCTGTCAGTTCCGGTGCCGCCACCGTCATAGTCGCCGCGGCCGGCGCCGTCGCAGTCGCACCGCTATTGTCGCAATGCCCCTGCTATTGCCACGTTAACGCTGTCTCATTGCCTCGCTCGTCCTTACCTCCATTGTGAGGGTAAAGAGCATTAAAGTTTCTTAGAATCCACTATTCTGAGACGTGATTTACAGTGCACGGGAATGCCTTGTGAATAGGCAGCGGCCCTCGCCACTGTGATTGGGTGCGATTGCGGCCCTTATCTGCACAGCGGTTATATGTGATAACCGAAAAACGCAGACAATGGACTCAGCGATTGCGGTGCTTCGTCGAAGCCACTCAGAGGGACTCAAACCTTTGGGGAAGGAGGCGAGGCATTAATAGAAGTGTGAAGCTTTCCTCAGCCCATCAGCCAGGAGACCGACTGTAAATCATCCAATTCGCGTCCGCGGATTGGCGGTCGAGCGGTGCTGTCGAGGTGAATAGCGCCGTAGAAAGATGATTTACATCATGCATATTGCTGAGGGATTTCTCCCAGTCACTCATTGCATTGGGTGGGGTGTAGCTGCCGCTCCCTTTGTCATTCACGGCGCAATTCAAGTCAAGCGCACTATGAAAGAGCATCCCGGTAGCGGCATGCTGCTCGGTGCTGCTGGTGCGTTTACCTTCGTGCTCTCCGCAATCAAGATTCCATCTGTGACGGGTTCCACTTCGCACCCGACAGGTACAGGTTTTGGTGCTGTAATCTTCAAACCTCCGGTGATGGCGCTGCTTGGCTCCATCGTGTTGCTCTTCCAAGCAATCTTGCTCGCTCACGGCGGCATTACGACGCTCGGTGCGAACATCTTCTCCATGGCAATCGTCGGCCCGTGGGTTGGCTACGCCTTCTACGTATTGACTCGAAAGCTCGGCGGAGGCCTACTACCAGGTGTGTTTATGGCAGCGTTCTTCGCTGACCTCTCCACCTATGTTGTGACCTCCGTGCAGCTCGCTCTTGCACACCCGGCAAACCCGGGCGGTGTCGGCGGCGCTCTGGCTACATTCCTCGGCCTGTTCGCTATCACGCAGATTCCGCTGGCAATCATCGAGGCTCTGGTCACCGTCATTCTCATGCGCACCCTGCTGGCCGTGGCACATTCTGAGCTCCTCGATCTCGGCTTCCTGTCCCGCTTCGGTGATGCGCCAGCACCGGCGCTGGAGGCGAAAGCTGCAGAAGCCACGGCTGACGCTGTTGCAGGATCTGTCACTTCGCAGAATGCGGCAGCTGCATCCGTATCTGGCCAGAAGCAGTAGCCGTCGTCAAGCGAAAAGAAGCGAAAGAGAGCACGATTATGAATGCAAAAAACAACGCGCAGATTGTCGACGCACAGGCAGCTAGCCAGCCGAAGAAGAACTCCGTGTGGGTCAGCGTTGGTCTCATTGTCCTGGTAGTCGTAATTGCCATGTTCCCGCTGTTCTTCAACTACGGGGACGACGACGCCGAGGAGCCGTTCGCCGGCACTGATGCCACCGCTACGGAGACAATTCAGGAAATCGACCCGAACTACGAGCCGTGGTTCGAGCCACTCGTCGGCGAGCTGCCGGGTGAGGTCGAGTCGGGTCTGTTCGCGCTCCAGGCCGTTATCGGTGCTGGCGTCCTGTTCTACGTTATTGGCTTCTACCGAGGGAAGGCTGCTGCGCGTTCGGACAAGCGCGAGAAAGAGCAGTGAATGCGCTAGAAGCTGCAGCGGCGCGCAGCGCTTGGGCACGCCGCAACGTGGGTGAAAAGATTCTGCTGCTCGGTGGGCTGCTGATTCTGGCGGTTGCGCTACCGCCAATTCCCTTTGCGCCTGTCATTGCGGTCATTGCTTGGTCTATTGCGTACATAGCCCGAGTGCCCCGCAAGCTGTATGTGGCAATGGTGCTGGCACCGGCGGCTTTTGTGCTCGTCGGCGCGTTTCCGCTTTTGGTAGCGCTTACTCCCGACGGTCTCGCGTGGTCGCCGGATGGCCCGCAGCGAATGGCGCAGGTTGTGATGCGTTCGTTTGCGGGTATCAGCTGCACGATGGTCTTTGCGCTGACCACTCCGATTTCGGAGCTCATTGCCTGGCTCGACAAGCACGGCTTGCCGCGATACTTGACGTACCTCGCCGAGGTGATTTACCGGATGACCGGCGTGCTGATTCACTCCGCACACTCGATGACGGAAGCGCAAGCACGACGCTTGGGACACTCCACGCGCCGGGCGATGATCCGAGATGTAGCGGCACAGTCCGCCAGCCTCTTTGTAATTGCCTTTACCCGCGCGCGCAAGATGCAAGAGGGAATCGAGCTGCGCGCCGATCCGAGCGCAATGAAAGTACTGGTGATTTCGCGGCCCAGGCAGCCGAAGTTCATCGCGATATCCAGTGCATTACTTTTGTCGTTGATTGCGGCCTGGGCGCTGCTGAAATGGGGTGTATAGGGATGTCGAGCAGCAGGAAAAATCGCGCTGATCACGTACATGGTGCCAACGGTGTCATTGTCGAAGCGGCTGCAGTTACATACGCTTACGACGAAACCCACGTTCTGAAAGGCGTGGATCTGGCAATTTCGGGTGGCGAGCGCCTAGCGCTGTTGGGGGCAAACGGTTCGGGCAAGTCCACGCTGTTGCGTATGCTCGCGGGAGCGTCTAAGCCCAATAGTGGTGAGGTCCGCCTTGACGGCACCGTCTACACGTACTCCCGGCACGGCCGCAATGCGGTCCGTCGCTCAGTGCAGATGGTCACGCAGGATCCGGATGAGCAAATCTTCGCGGCTAGCGTGTTTGCAGACGTCTCGTTCGGTCCCGTCAACCTGGGGCTTAAGAACGAGGAAGTCGAACGGCGCGTCCGGCAGGCTCTAGGTACCGCCGAGATCACCGATCTCGCCGAACGCGTTCCGCACCAGCTTTCCTATGGTCAGCGCAAGCGCGTCGCTCTCGCTGGTGCGCTGGCGATGCATCCGCGTGTGCTGCTTCTCGACGAGCCCTCCGCCGGCCTCGATCCGCAGGCGACCCGAAAGCTTGCACACACGCTCAATCAATTGCGCGATCAGAGCACTGCCGTCGTCGTCGCCACGCACGACATCGACTTCGCGTGGAATTTCGCCGATAGGGCAGCGGTGCTTGCCGACGGCAAACTGCGCGTCGGCGCCAAGGAAGAAATTTTGGCCGATCGACGGTTGGTCGAACATGCTCGACTGGCTTTGCCCTGGGCGCCCGTGGTCTCCAAGGCGATTGGGCGAGATGTGTGCCATCCAGAGGATGTTTAGGCGAGTGGCTTGGTTGGTGAATAGCTCATCGATATGTGCAGCTAAACCGCGCTAAAAATGAGAAAAACGCCCGCGGGCAGGGCGTAATGCCTATGAAAATAGGCCTAGAAATATAGGCGAAGCTGTCGCATTTCTTCGCTTCCATTTCACGTCACACCTGTCCGCGGGCGATCTCCGTGGCCGTGGCACTTTGCAGTGCCCTCGGCGCATCAGGCAGGTATTCGGACTTTCTGGCGTGACCGACAATAAGGGGATGACGACTGCCGCAAGCTTCAATGCTTACGTGCAGATCCTTATTATCAATTTTCCTACTTTTCGCCGCTTCCCAAGGTTGAAATAACCTCAGTGCCGTTGGCGAATTTTGTTCCAGATTACCGCTGCGGGACAGTTCCGGAATTGCACCGGATTCCCTCTTGCGTTTGCTGTGCACCACCTTCGGACAACCACGTGGAGGACGTAGCATTGAAAGTGGAACTCAACAAAACCTGTTGCATGTATGACAATAGCGCACGATGCAAAATAAGCGAAGGTCTTTTTCGAAAATGTCCGCATTGGGGGTAAAACGCCGTTCATTACCCTCTGTTATCAACATTCACGCAGTTTGTTAGCGGAAAAATAGCTACCCCCTGCCTTGTATTTATTCGGCCGAGGCGGGGCTAATGACAGGATTTATCCTGGTATTTTCTTTACGTACTTGTAGAGAAACCTAGTTGTTTCCTAAGATTGTGTGACGGATGCCTTAATGCAGGTGTACCCGTTCGGAGGGTACTATCTACTTTGTACGGTTTACAGCCCCCGAAAGGGTCAGTGGCCGCTGAGCGGTAGTTGGCCATTTCGTAGGAGTGTAAGTCGGCGCGAAGTCACAGGCTGATGGTGCCTCTGTGGGTGCCAGTGAAGCAATTTGCCCGTTACGCAGGAGGACGCGAGATGGATCCCCACCGCATTCTGGACGACAATGAGGTTATTAAGTCGTCCTTGGTCGCCCTAAAGAATGCGACTGGTATTCCGGTCACAATGTATGCGGAAGTCACCGATAACTCTAAGATGCAGATCAACAACTGGGTTGGCCTGCGTACTCCGGCCCTGCAGAATCTGACTGTGGAATCGGGTGCGGGTGTCGGTGGTCGCGTGTTGGCCACGCGCCGCCCGGTGGGTGTCAGTGACTACCTGCGCGCCAAGGTTATTACCCATGAGTATGACGACAAGATTCGTGACGAAGGCCTGCACTCGCTGGTCGCCGTGCCGGTGATTGTTTCGCGTCTTGTCCGTGGCGTGCTCTACGGTGGCGTGCACTCCTCGGTGCGCCTGGGGGACAAGGTTCTTGAAGAGGTCACAATGACCGCCCGTTGCCTGGAGCAGGACCTCGCTGTCGTCGATGCCTGCCGCAACATGGATCGTTCTGGCAACGGTAAGGGCGGCCGCATCATGAATGGCGCTGAGTGGGAGCAGGTTCGTTCCACGCACTCCAAGCTGCGCATGCTCGCTAACCGTGTGGATGACGAGAAGCTGCGCCAGGAGCTCGAGGTGCTCTGTGACCAGATGGTCACCCCGGTTCGCGTCAAGCAGACCACCAAGCTGTCGGCTCGTGAGCTCGATGTTCTCGCCTGTGTCGCCCTCGGTCACACCAACGTCGAGGCCGCAGAGGAAATGGGCATCGGTGCCGAGACGGTTAAGTCCTACCTCCGCTCCGTAATGCGCAAGCTGGGCGCCCATACTCGCTACGAGGCCGTCAACGCAGCCCGTCGCATCGGCGCACTGCCGTAAACCGCTTGACGACGGTTCCTTTGCGCCCAAACCCGCGGGTATTGGGGTAGTCAGTTCTGCTACTTGCCCCGCTACTTACCCCCTGCTTGCCGCTGGGCTTCGCGCTCACCCCCGGGGATCCACTTAACGTCGTTTCCGTTATTGGCCACTCTCGAAAGAATAAACAACAGGTCAGACAGGCGATTGAGATACTTCGCCGGTAGGACTGAGGTGGTTTCGGGAAATTCGCGGCAGGCAGCCCATGCTGCACGCTCGGCTCGGCGAGTAATCACCCGAGCTGTGTGTAGCAGTGCTGCGGCTGGTGTGCCTCCCGGGAGGATGAAGGAATCCAGTTTCGGCAGTTGTTCATTGAATTGGTCGCACCAGTGCTCGAGTCGCTCGATGTAATCCGGCTCGATACGCAACGGCGGGTACTTCGGGTTTTCTTCAATAGGTGTTGCTAGGTCGGCTCCGGCATCAAATAGGTCATTCTGCACGTAGCGAATGACAGCCGAGATTTCGTCGTCAAGCGTGCCGAGACTGAGCGCCTGGCCAAGTGCGGCGTTGGCCTCCTCGCACGTGGCGTAGGCGATAAGGCGAGAATCATCCTTGGGAACGCGGCTGAAATCGGATAATCCAGTGGTGCCGTCGTCGCCGGTGCGAGTGTAAATGCGAGTTAGATGAACGCTCATAGCTTCAAGCCTAAGCGCGATATTGCGAAATGTGGTTGGCTGGGGGAGTGGGAAATGAGCGATTTCTGGTTAAAGGCGGAGCGACGCTAAATGGTCAGGTTCAGATTTCCGGGGCGAAGAACTCGGTTCTGAAACTGATGGGCGCGGCGCTTCTCGCCGAGGGCACGACAGTACTGACGAACTGCCCTGAAATTGACGACGTGCCATTGATGCAAAAAGTCCTCGAAGGTCTCGGCTGCTCCGTGACGCGCGAGGGCGACCGGATTGAAATCACGGTGCCCGAAGAACTCTCGCATCACGCTGACTTCGATGCCGTGCGCCAGTTCCGCGCTTCGGTCTGTGTGCTCGGGCCGCTGACGGCGCGTACCCGTAACGCGATTGTCGCACTGCCCGGTGGTGACGCTATTGGTTCCCGCCCGCTGGACATGCATCAGGCTGGCCTGGAGAAATTGGGAGCACGCACCTATATTCACCACGGTTGCGTGGTGGCTGAGGCGGGGCGACTCAAGGGGGCGAACATCAAGCTGGACTTCCCGTCCGTCGGCGCGACCGAGAATATTCTGACCGCGGCCGTACTAGCGGAAGGTACGACTGTGCTGGATAACGCCGCCCGTGAGCCCGAAATTGTCGACCTGTGCGAGATGCTCGTGGAGATGGGCGCCAAGATTTCGGGTGCGGGATCTAACACCATCACGGTTGAGGGCGTAGAGAAGCTGCACCCGACTGAGCACAAGGTTGTCGGCGACCGAATTATCGCAGGGACCTGGGCTTATGCTGCAGCGATGACCGGCGGCGATATTACGGTCGTTGGCATTAACCCTAAGTACCTGCACCTTCCTCTGGAAAAACTGAAGAACGCAGGCGCTCAGGTCGAGACCTACCCGCAGGGCTTCCGCGTGCGTATGGACAGGCGTCCGCAGGGTGTGAACTATCAAACGCTGCCATACCCAGGCTTTCCGACGGACATGCAGCCCATGGCCATTGCTCTGTCCGCGGTGTCCGAAGGGACGTCAGTGCTTACCGAGAACGTTTTTGAGTCGCGCTTCCGGTTTGTCGACGAGATGATTCGCCTCGGCACGGACGCGACTATCGATGGCCACCACGTGATGATTCGCGGAAAGGAAACGCTGAGTTCCGCACCTGTGTGGTCTTCGGACATTCGCGCCGGAGCGGGACTAGTGCTTGCTGGGCTGTGTACTGAAGAAGGTGACGTCACTGAGGTGCACGATGTCTATCACATCGACCGTGGCTACCCGGGCTTCGTAGAGACACTCAATTCTCTTGGCGCTTCTGTTGAACGGGTTAGCTAGTGATTGTTGGCCTCTGGTCAATGGCTAACGGCTAAGCGCACGGTGCTAGTTAAACGCGCGGTGCGGAAAACCATCGCAAGTCTTCGGTTCTGGATGCTTCAGAACCGTAAGGAGTGATTCTCCTGTGGTGGCTTGTGGTGGTTTTCGCTATTTTACCTGGGGTTTTGTGTCTTTGGGTGGGGTGTGTGTAATGTATCTGGAGGTCAGCGTGGCCAGGCAGTTTATGTGTTTGGTTGGTTGATGTGGGGGAAATGTTTTC
>NZ_JASPJR010000026.1:0-7049 GCF_030232065.1 Corynebacterium sp. MSK032
GTAGGTCGCCGCCGGCATAATAATCTTGTTTTGTGGGTCGTGGTTGCCTTGCCCCTTGTGTGGGGTTGGGTGCTGCGGCCCACTTTTGTTTTACCCACAGGTAAACAGAATTAACTAAGCGTCGATCGGATCCTCGGTTTCCTCTTTTGGTGAATCCTCGTTGGCTCTCTGTGGCAGACTGTCTCTATGACTAATCAGACACCTAACTCCGATGTGGTTAACCTCGCTTCTTCTGAGGACGAGGCTCAAGACAACTTCACTCCCGTAACGACCGAAGAAGGTAAGCTACAACAGCTTATTGAATGGCTCGAAGAACACGTCTCGGCCTATTCCTACTTGAGCGAGGTTGTCCCCTTGGGTGCCTCTGAGGAAGACATTAAGAAGGCTCGTGCTTCAGTCAATGACCGCGGCGCTCGTATGCCAGACGCCATCATTCACGGTTCAATGATGGTCCTGGGGGCGGCCGTCAACCATTCCTCGCCATACCTTGCGTATGCCGACGGCAAAGTAGAGGTGACGGATACGACGGTGGGGGATAGTCCTAGCGTTCCGGTGCGGGTTTTTGTCCCACAGGATCCAACCGGGTCTGTGGTAGTTGCCGCACACGGCGGCGCTTTCTGGATGGGCGACGGCAGTCTGCGTGAGAATTCCTTCGGCCCAAATATGGCTGCCCTGGCAGCCCGATCGGGCGCAATTGTTGTGGATGTGGATTACCGTCTCGCGCCAGAGCATAAAGTATCTGAGGCCGTCAATGACATCGCGCGGGTAGTCGCATCTGTTGCAGATGATTCGTTGCAGCTTCAAAAATTGGGTGCAATGCCCATCAGTGATCAGAACCCGATAGTTCTCTATGGTGTCTCTTCAGGCGGCCACAACGTTGTTTCTGCGGTGGACCAGATTAGTCAAGACACTCCGGTTGCTCTGTTGCTCGTTGCCCCGGCTCTAGACCTGCGTGGTGCTCCTGCGGTGTGGTTGCAGGCATTCTTCGGCACCTCTGATGATTCGGCAAAGGAAGTGTCACCGGGATTGCATGAGCCGTCGCGAAGCATGCGTGTCCACGTTCAGGCGGCCTCCCGCGATACTGTCGTTCGGCCAGCTACCGAGTACCTGAAGAAGGTTGAGGAGGCAGGGGGAGAGGCCTCTCAGGCGGTATTCTTGGCGACTCACCAGATTGCGGTTCCAAAGGTTCAGCGAGAACAGATTACGGACGCGGCGCGGTTCATTCTAGAGGCCACTCACACGGAACGTGAGCTGCCAGAGGATCCGGCAGGTGAATACGATAAGGAAGCGATCGACCGGCAGAACGAAGAGTCATGGGGCAAGAGCTAGTCAATCCGTTTCAGTTCCCAATGGCGCTCTCGCCGTGCATGTGAGCACCGCGGAGGGGGCGCTGCTAAGGGAAATCGGGGGCGGGTCTAGAACAGTTCAGTGCCAAAATGTCGGGGGCTAACAGCCCCCGGACTAGTTCAGCGGCAGGAGGTTGCGCTTCGTTGCGTGTACCTCTTCCACCCGGTCGATGTTGCGTTCGAGCACATTCCAATCGTTGACAGGAATATTGCGCTGGGCTTGGGCAATGATTGACTTGTCTGGAGTGGACCACGCGAGCGGCACTGGGGTGATCTCGTCGTAGAACTCGGTGCGGCTCTTGTGTGTACCGGCCACAGCAACAGCTGGCACCTTCGCGCCCACGCGGCGGGGGACACCGGAAATCGTGGTGACCGTACGTGTAGCCAGGGCCGGGACGGGCTCGCCATCGGAGGGGTTTTTACGCATGTCCACCAGGGTCATCAGCACCATGGTCCGCTCATCCACACGCGCAATCATGGCCGGAACCAGCGGGGATTCGTCGTAAAGCTCTTGCGGATCCTTAATTGCGCGTCGCACCTGGAAGGTAACGCCGACGTAGAGAGCCGCGAGGGCGAAAAGCACAACCGCGCTGCCGATAACAAACGGAGTGCGGTCGAAAACTACTAGAACCAGCACAGCGCCGACGAGCAGCAGAGCAGAGAAAATGCCTGAAGAGATGAGCAGTCGGCGGGCATCGCGGTAGTACTCGTTGTTGGCGTTGGTGTGCTCGCGGTTGACAGGGAAGTGAAAGTTCATGGCAGTCCTTTAGTTATCCAGTTTTCTAGGATTCCGAGCTAGCGGTGGAATCACCGGGCAGGGTTGGGCCGAGGTACTCGTCTGCGTCGACGATTCGGTAGGCGTAGCCCTGTTCCGCCAGGAAACGCTGGCGGTGAGCTGCGTATTCGGTATCGAGCGTATCGCGAGTCACCACCGAGTAAAAGACGGCGCCACCACCATCGGACTTCGGGCGCAGGAGACGCCCCAGGCGCTGTGCCTCCTCCTGTCGGGAACCGAAGGTGCCGGAGATTTGCACGGCGACAGAGGCTTCGGGAAGGTCGATGGAAAAGTTCGCAACCTTGGAGACCACCAGCGTGTTGATCTCGCCGCGCCGGAACTTCCCAAAGAGCTCCTCGCGTTTGGCGTTGGATGTCTTTCCTTCGATGACGTCGACGCCGAGCTCTTCGCCGATCTCTTCGAGCTGATCCAGGTAGGCACCAATCACCAGAGCGGGTTCGCCCTCGTGTCGGGCAAGGATTTGCTTGACGACGGGAATCTTCGTCGGCGTCGTTGCGGCCAGACGATACCTGTCGGAGGCCTCAGCCGTGGCGTAGAGCATGCGCTCGGACTCGGTCGGGGTCACGCGGACCTCAACGCAGTCTGCCGGTGCGATCCAGCCCTGGGCTTCAATGTCCTTCCATGGGGCGTCGTAGCGCTTCGGGCCAATCAGGCTGAAGACATCGCCCTCGCGGCCATCTTCGCGCACCAGGGTAGCGGTGAGCCCCAGTCGACGGCGCGACTGCAGATCCGCACTCATTCGGAACACGGGAGCGGGCAGGAGGTGGACCTCGTCGTAGATGATGAGGCCCCAGTCGCGGGAATCGAATAGCTCGAGTGCGCGGTATTCTCCCTTAGTCTTGCGCGTGACCACTTGGTAGGTCGCAATGGTGACGGGGCGAATTTCCTTCTTTTCGCCGGAGTACTCGCCGATTTCGTCCTCGGTCAGCGAGGTGCGTCGCAGCAGCTCGTCGCGCCACTGCCTGCCGGCGACGGTGTTGGTGACCAGAATCAAAGTGGTGCGCTGCGCGTCTACCATGGCCGCTGCACCGACGATTGTTTTGCCTGCGCCACAGGGCAGCACCACGACGCCGGAGCCGCCTTCGCGGAAGGAATCAGCCGCCATGCGTTGGTAGTCGCGCAGTTCCCAGGTGTCGTGGCCGCCGGTGCCCTGATCCTGCCAAGCGATGGCGTGTGCCTCACCATCGATGTAGCCGGCGGTGTCATTGGCCGGCCAACCGACCTTCAGCAGCTCCTGTTTGATTCGGCCTCGCTCGGAGGGGTGCACGGTCCAGGTGTCGGCGTCGATTTGCTCGCCGAGCATCGGACGAATCTTTTTGTGCTTGGTCACCTCGGCCAGTACCGCAGGGTCGTGTGAAACCAGAATAAGGCCGTGAGCTGGATGCTTGGTCAGGCTCAGGCGACCGTAGCGGTCCATGGTCTCCGCGACGTCGATAAGCAGCGGCTGTGGGACGGGGAACTTGGAGAAGCGCTCGAGGACATCGACCACCTGCTCCGCGTCGTGACCGGCGGCGCGGGCATTCCACAGCGCCAGCGGGGTGATGCGGTAGGTGTGCACATGTTCAGGAGCGCGTTCGAGCTCCGCGAACGGTGCCAGCGCCGCGCGTGCCGCATCCGCCTCCGGATTATCGACCTCCAGCAGCACCGTCTTATCCGATTGGACGATCAGCGGACCCGTACCGAAACCCATTATTTCCTCGCCTCGCAGACATTCGACCAAAAATAAGCTAAAGGTCAATTCTGCCACGATTACGCGGAAGATGCGGCACGGGCTCGAATCATCCCGAACCGCCACATTCGCTTCTGCATCGCTTTACGACGGTCCGCGCGCCCGCCGCCTAGTCGACAGGATGTACTTCGGTAATGCGATGCAGCAGGAAGCGCAGCACTTGGCTGGTGGCCGGGTCGATAGCATCGACCTGCCCACCGGAGACGGTGACTGGGCGCACGCGCTTGCGGCCGGGTTTGCCGTTGCGGTCAACGTAGCTCAAATACAGGTCGTCGCCATGGCGAGCCGCGCGCTGCAGAAGCTTGAACGCTTCGGTGCCGGAGGCGTAGTCGCTCGTGCCACCGGTGCTAGCGCTGGCACCGGCAGCCGTGCCCGTACCTGTCGCCGAATCCGCAGCCGAGCCAGAGACCCCAGCAGTGTTGCCACTGGCTGCAGTGCCACTGGAACTACCAGCGTGCTCAGCAGCACGGTTGCCATCGGCAATAGCCGTCAACGCCTGGCTGATGCGTTCCGGTTCGGGCATCGTTGTACGCGCAGTAGGCACCGGAGCTGGCGCCTCAATGCGGCAGGGAGCGCGACCGAGATCCAGCACCAAACCCTCTGCATCTTCGGCGATGATGGAAAAGCCCGCATTTCTAGCGGTCTCAATCACCTGGGCAAGCGGGGCCTGGCTAATTAGCACCGTTTCGGCAATCTTCCGCAACGCCAGGCTTTGCCCAGCCTGGTGACTCTGGAATGAGGCCAGCAGGGCCGGATCGTCACAGCGGATAAACGAAGCTGCGGGGCCACCGCGGAGACGACCGTGGCGGCGGGCGACGTCGTCAAGCAAATAGGTAATGGACTGCGGCACCTCGCCGACGGCGTAGCGCGAAAGAAACTCCGAGATATCGGCGGCGTTGATGCCGGCGTCGAGGGCATCGCGGAGGCTGTCTTCGGTCACACGGTAGACGCTGGCGAGGCCGGGAGATTCCAGCTGCGCAATCGAACTGAGCATGCGTTCCATCTCCGGGGATGCGGGGCCCGGTACGACGATGGTGTTGTCCGCCTGGACCATCAGGTACGAGGCGTTCGGCGGCAAGAGGTTGTTGCAGGCGGCACGTAGATCGTCGAAGGCCTCGGCAGTGCCGGATTCGATGAGCGCGACCGTGGCTTTGCCGACCTCGCTAAGTCCGACGGAAATTGTTTCCACGCCCGGGTCCCGCACGACGATGCCGAGGGCGACCAGCTCGTCGACCACGCCACTGAGCGTCTCGTCCGTGCACCTCGCGTTGGTAATCGGGTAGTAGTAGGCGGCGCATTCACGCAGGTCAGTCAGAGCAACGATGTCGTTGTCGCTTGCCGACGACGCCACCTGCGCACAGCAGGCCAGCACCATTTCCCGGATTGACGGTACCCCGGAGAGCCGAGCTTGTGGGGAGAGTAGAGCAATGCGCTTGCCTTCCTCATTGAGCTGGTCGACCCGCCAGGGAGCTGCGTCGCTAGTGCGAGTGCCGACCGTCAAACTCACCCACCGGTCAACCAGATCGGCGTCGAGGAAGCCGTCGGCTGCCAGCGTGGGGGCGAAATAGTCACCACCGCTGTCGTGCAGTGGCAGCGGATGCGGAGTGCCGACATGAACCAGGCCCGCTGCACTGAGGTTAGCCACGCCGCGAGCCAACTCCGAGATGTCGACGCCGAGCTCCTCGATGAGACTGCGGGTTTCCCGCACTCCGATGACACCGTTTTTCAAGGTCGGCGCGGGGGCGGTTCCCAGCAAGTCCAGCAGGTCAGTCGCCTGTCGCAAAGTTTCCCAGGCAGTGGCGGCAGCACGGTCGTTACCGCTGGCGATCACGTGGGTAGCGGGGGTTTCGGGGCGCAGGGGGACGTCGTCGTCGGCAAGCCCGACTCCACGCATAAGCGCGCGAACGGTGGCGGGCAGGCGAACGGTGCCCTCGTCGATGCGTTCGAGCAGGCCGGCGTTGATGAGCGCTGGGACCGGCAGCGAAGGGTCGGCATCCGGATGAGCGCCCTTTGTGACGCCGAGCCCTCCGGAGTTGGCGAGGGTATCCAGGAGACGCTGCTGCCTGTCTGTGACCTCGGTGAGTGCCGTGCGTAGCTGGCTGCGGCTGGGGCCATCGGGATTGGGCAGAAGATACCAGCCAGGTGGCAACGAGGTGGCGACCTCATCGCTGAGACAGAAGTAGTCCTGCCAGGGCAGAGGTTTCTTGCGGGTGGACTTGCCGGTGAAGGTGCCGCGGGGGCCGGGACCGTTGCCCCAGATGAGTCCGTATTCGCGCAGGGTATCGAGGCTTGTCCGAATATGCGTGGCCGTGGGCCGTTGATTGGCGGGAACCTCTGCTCGAGAGAGTAAGTCGAGAATGTAGTCGATGAGGGCGTCCGCAGTGACGGGTTCGGCGTCAGCACCGAGGTCGGCGGCGGCCTCAATGCAGGCGAGCTCCAGTGCGGGCAGTTTGGTTAGCGCGCGGGAGACAGAAGCGCGGAGCTGGAGCCTTGCCGCTAGCACCTGGGAAGACTTCGGCGGTGGCGACAGCGCATCGGGGCGATTGCTGAGGATAGTGCCCACAAATTGGTCTGGTTGACCTGCCAGCCAGTCGGAAAAGAGTGCAAAGGGGGTGGTGCTAGTCATGACAATCCCCACTTTAGTGAGATTTAAGGAGGGGAGAAGGTGACTGGGGAGAAAATTTTTGGGATAATCTCAGCATGGCTAACGTTGCAAAGAAATCCTATGTCGATCCCGGCTGGCCGAAGGACCTCGAGCCTGGTCAGCACGCTGTTACTGAACTGATTGCTCACCACGCTGGTGCAGATTCGCCTTTCGGCGACATTGAGTTCCCGGTTGATCCGGAGACTCTGGGTTACGTGCACCCGACCACGGTGATTAACAAGTAATCTTTTAGGTTCTTAGCAGAGCTACATCTGCTGGAGGCCCGCAGCCGTGACTGCTAGTTCAGTCATGGCTGCGGGTTTTCACATCAGTGGCCTCGGGGCGGGGGCTTGAGTAGGGGCGCTTGAAGTGGGGGCTGGACCTTATTCAAGCCCGTTTCCGGTCAATCCACCGGAATGGCCCCCATGGATGCGAGCTGCAAATGTGAAACTGTGTAAGTTTATGACACTTTCAAGCCGGTAGGTTCAGGCGGTGAATGCATCACCACTTTCGACCAGGAGAAGTAGTGAAGCA
>NZ_JASPJR010000027.1:0-6380 GCF_030232065.1 Corynebacterium sp. MSK032
ATTAACAAACAATTAACCAGAAAGTCAAACCAACGACTCCCAGCGGCTAACCGCACGAAAACATTTCCCCCACATCAGCCAACCAAACACATAAACTGCCTGGCCGCGCTGACCCCCGAATACATTACACACACCCCACCAAAGACACAAAACCCCAGGTAGATGGATATGAACTAGCGTTTTGCCTGTGGAGTAGAACGATTCATTAGGACCGACAGTCCCCACACCGTGACGAAAGCCGGGAGCTTTCGCTCATCGCTACCACCTTTGTTTCGGCTTCTATGCTCCCTTTAAAACAACCAAAGCTCCGGACTGACCAAGAGTCAATGATTCTGAAATCATCAATCCCCTAGCCTGCCCGGAGCCTTAGCCCAGCTACCTAAAAAGAATCAAGCTGCATAAACACCAATTAATCGAGAGATCAGCAGCGCGCCTACACAAAGACCAACCAGCACTTACACGAACTTCACACCAGCAAAGTTCTTCTTGCCGCGGCGCAGTACAATCCACTTGCCATGCAGCAGGTCCTCAGCAGAAGGCTCCCACGCTTCGTCCTCGATGCGCTGGTTATTGGCGTACGCGCCGCCTTCCTTAATGGTGCGGCGTGCCTCGCCCTTCGACTTGGCAAGACCCGCAGCGACGAGAAGGTCGACAACAGTTCGCGGCTCGCCCTCAGCGATCTCCGCAACCTCAGTCTCGGAGACGGCGCCCGCCAGGGTGGCCTCGTCCAGCTCGGTCAGCTCAGCGCGGCCAAACAGGGCCTGCGCTGCCAGCTCAACAGCCTTGGTGGCCTCTTCGCCGTGGACCAGGTTGGTCATCTCCTGCGCCAGACGACGCTGCGCCTCACGCTTGAACGGACGCTCCGCAACAGCAACCTCGTACTCCGCGATTTCCTCCTGAGACAGGAAGGTGAACCAACGCAGGTAGTCAATAACCACCGAGTCACCCGCGTTGAGGAAGTACTGGTACCAGGAGTACGGCGAGGTCTTTTCAGCGTCCAGCCACAGCTTGCCGCCACCGGTGGACTTACCGAACTTCTGACCCTGCGCATCGGTCACCAGCGGCACGGTCAGGCCGTGCACCTTGGCGCCGTCGATACGCCTGTTCAAATCGACACCAGAGACGATGTTGCCCCACTGATCACCGCCGCCAATCTGCAGCACGCAATCGTAGTTGCGGCGCAGCTGCACGTAGTCGTTGGACTGCAGCAGCATGTAGGAAAACTCGGTGTAGGAGATGCCGTCAGACTCGAGGCGACGCTTCACAGTGTCGCGGTCGAGCATGGTGTTGAGGGAGAAGTTCTTGCCGACATCGCGAAGGAAGTCAATGACGGACATGTTCATAGTCCAGTCCGCATTATTGACCATCGTCGCCGGGGCCTCGCCCTCAAAGTCAATAAAACGACGTAGCTGGTCCTTGATGGCCTCCAGGTTGTGCTCAATGGCATCCTGGCTGAGCATCGAACGCTCACCGACATCACGCGGATCGCCGATGAAGCCCGTAGCACCACCGGCCAGCGCAATTGGGTGGTGACCGGCCAGCTGGAAACGACGCAGCATAATCATCGGAACCAGGTGGCCCGCGTGCAGCGAATCGCCAGTTGGGTCAAAACCGCAATACAGAGTAATGGGGTTTTCGCACGCCTCACGCAGCGCGTCAACATCGGTGGACTGATTAATCAGGCCACGCCACTGTAGTTCGTCGATAATGTTCTGTTCAGTCACGTCCACTATCGTAACGTTTCGCTTGCCGACGTTCACCGCGAGGGTGACCTAGAACTCCTCAACGGCCTTCTTGTGGCGACGATAGGCCGAGACGGAATCGTCTGGGAGCCACAGCCGCCACGGCCGATTCGCCGCTCGCCGAACGCCCACGCGCGGGCCTGCGTGGATATCTCTAACCGAATCGGCGTTCACTGGCTGCGCCACAAACACGCGTGACGACGGATCCAGCGCATCTGCCCCATAGTCATTTAAGTCAAGGCCAAGCGCCTGACCAACATTGCCTGGACCACGTCCGAGACCCGCAACTGCTGGCTTTTCACCGCGGCGTCGACGCACCGCATCCATGCCCCGCTCAATGCGAACGGAGCGGACTAATACTCCCCCGCCCGTGCCGTCCGTAGCGCTGGTGATATTGGCACAAAAGTGGATGCCATAGGAGCGGTAGATATACCAATGCCCCGCCGGGCCAAACATGGCGCGGTTGCGTGCGGTTGGCCCCATGAAGCAGTGCGCGGCCGGGTCGGGATAGCGCTGGTCAACTGGGCCGCCGTATGCCTCGACCTCCGTGATAGTGGCGATAACATCCTCAGCGGGGATGACAATTACGCACCCGAGCAGCGTCTGTGCAGCCTCAATGGGGGCTCCCGACAGCACAGTGCGGTCGAGGGCGTGGTAGCCGTCGGGAAGCGGGAAAGGCAATTACTTGTCCCAGGCGATAGCTTCGTCGGAAAGCATGACCGGAATGCCTTCGTCGATGCGGTAGGCGATCTTCAGGCGAGGATTGACCAGCACCTGCTCGTCTTCGAGGTATTCAAGCGGCCCCTTGTCACGCGGGCAAGCGAGGATATCAAGGAGTTTCGGATCAAGGCTCATAGTCCACTACCTTACCGAACTGAATTGCCAGGGTGTCACGCTGACCTTCCAAAGCAATCAGGTTGTCCTGGCCGATAGCATCCTGGATCTTCTGCACCGCGGAATGCAGCAGGTCGATGGATTCCCGAGCCGGATTCTCGGCTTTGCGACGCAATCGCTCCGGGATCGCGAGGTAGGAGTTGACTGTCTGCGGCAAGTACTCCTGGATAATGCCGCCGATGACTACCTTCTGCTCGGGATAATCTTTGAGATACTTCCACTCGCTCAGGACGGATTCCAGCGTCGCACCCAGGTCATTTGCGGCGTTGCCAAGATCTTCGCCAGGCTGGGCATCGAAAAGCCTGCCCAATGTCCGGTGAAGATTCCTACGCAGCTCAGATGGATTGAGCGGGCGACGCTGTGGGATCTCAGGCTTCGGCGCCGAACTAACGGACTTCTGCGCCACTTTGCTCTGCCTCGGCAACAAAGCAACCGACGCGCCCCACGCGGCAATCGCAACAACCGGCCACAGGAAACCAAGCCCCACGGTCAGGTGCAGCAGCACGACGGCGATGGCAAGGATGAGCCCGACAATGTTGGCGGGACTGTTGAGAAAGCCACCGCCAGAGGAAGTGCCGGAGGATTTACTGGTAGCCACGAATCTCCTTGAACACATCAGCAAGCTCGGTCTCACGGGATTCAAAGACCTTACCACCGGTCAGATTCGCAAGTTCCTGCATTTCTCCCGGATCTGCCTCGCCATAGCGGATGACGAATACCGGCGGCAGATTCCCGCCCTTGGACTGGTAGAAATCACGGAATTCCGCAAAGCTCTTGCCCGACGTCACCTGACCATCGGTCAACACCACGATAGACGGGATGGAGTTTTTATCCGAGCTGCCGAGAAGGTCGAAGGCTTGAATCAGTGCGTCGTAAAGCGCCGTCTCGCCCTCTGCGTACAGACCATCGACGGCGGCGGTGAGCTGCGCGCGCGATTCCGGGCCGTCAATTGTTGTGGTCGTGGGCTCGCCGACGGTCGTGCTGAACGGCAGGATCGTCGCGATCTCACGGTTTCGCAATCCCACGCTTCCCGTTTCGGTGCGTGCACTGCCGTCGACGATTGCGCGCATCGTCGCCTGTAGATCGGCGATGCGCTCACCGAACATTGAACCGGAGGTGTCGAGAACGAAGACCGACTCTCCGGGCACGCGCAGGTCATTGTCGTAAGCCTCAATAAGGCGGTCCGTGACGGCGCGATCGCCCGGGAACGGCAGCTCGATAATGACGCTGTTGGTCATGCTTTCCGGCAGGTTGGCGTCATCGGAGACCGGGCGCAGGAAGTGATCGGCGAGAACCTGCGAGTTCGCTTCCAGCCACTGCCCGAGAGCCTCCGTCTGCCGCGCGGCAAGGTCGTTAGCCGGCTGAGCTAGTGGCGTCAGCGGGTAATCCGCACTGATGACACCGTCGCTCGGAACAACAACTTCCAGGTCAGCGCCCTCTTTATTCATCTGCTGCAACACAGCTTCATAGTTGATGAGCGCATCGACGGAGTCCGACTCATCCAGGAACTTGTCACGCAGCCACCCCGACGAACCCGAGGTCATCTTCTGCCCCTCGAAGAACTTCTGCAGTTCAGGCGTGGTGCGGTTGATATCCCCCGTAGTCAGCGCCGATCCGGTGTCGGCGAACGCGGTCGCAACCGACACCACACCGGAAAAGCCCGAGTTCGATTCCGCGGGGTTGGTCATGCCGTAGGTCAATTTGCCTGACGACGCAGCCTCCGCGATCTCAGCCCACGTCGGCTGCTTGGTATCCCAACCGAGCTCCCGAGCCTTCGCCGAATGGATACCAAAGGCTACCGGCGAGGTGGCGACTTTCTTGGCTTCGCCCAGCTTGTCAGCCCCACCGAGCAGATCAACGTACCGGTTGGTAGCAAACCAAGTGGCATCAAATTGGTTGTCGAATTCGTCTGCGACAAGGGCGTGGCTGTTCTTCACGGTGCCGTCGACAAGCTCGAGGTTAATCGTAAAACCGAGGTCGTCGGAGGCCTTTTGCATCAGTGGCTGGAGCTCTGCAAGCTCCGTGGCCCCGGCGATACGCATGGTCGAGCCCTTGAGGTCAGAATCGACGTCGACTTTGTTGGTCTTCTCCTCGTCGGAGCCCAGCGGCAGGTTCAGGCCACCGTCGGAGCAGGCCGCGACAGCGAAGATGCCGAGCACACCGACGAGGCCAAGAAGCATTTTGCGGAGGGCAGTTAGTGCCTTATACATGTTCATTCGGCTTTACCCCTCTTCCGTTTCCGGCCTCGGCGGGCTCTGGTATCCACGGGAAACACCCTCAATAAGCTGCTCGAGGATGTCGAAACTCGGCGGATCAATGGAGTCCACAAAATCGGTGGAAACCTCCTGGCCCGTCTTCAACTGCGTCTGGAATTCCTCCATCGCCTCAGGCTGGCTGGAGCGGTAACCGTGCTTGGCCGCCAGCTTCTGAAGCTCAGGGTCTTCGGCGAGGAGCCGTGCGACCGCAGCTCCATTGTCGTTAAAACCCAGCGCCACGTGAGTACTCAGAATCGTCGGCGATGGATACGCCAGGCGCATTTCCGGCTTCAACCGGCTGTTCGGGGCACTGTTCTCCCCCAGGAACTGCGACTCGTAAACCATCACCATTGGCTTCGAACCGACACCCTGCGAGAGGTAGTCCGAAAATGGACCAGCCGACGAGGATTCCGTGTACCCCTGGCCGGTGAACAGAGGGGTGAGCTCCGGCAAGACCGCATTGACCTGCCCACTGTCAGACACAATCCGGCCTTCATTGGTAATCCAAGACATGAGCGACAAGTACATCGCGGCCGAGTTCGACGAACGAATGTCCGTCGTGGACATCTGCACCGTGCGCGGCGACGGATAATCGTTCTCCGCGAAGTCACGCCAGCGGACATTGTCGTGCTGCATCGTGGCCAGCGCTGCCATATCTACCTGCCACGTAGTGCCCTGTTGGCGAGCAACATTTTCCCGCGCCAATGCCTGCAAGATGTTGTCGAAAGTAGCGATCGCCATCGGTGTGTAGAAGACGTCGTACCGCTCAGCGCCGCTCATTTTCTCGGCAATTTTCTCCGCTGCCGGTGCCGACGACGGGAATGCCAAGTCGAAGGAATCCAGATCCACATCCGTGGCCATCCGACGCGAACCCGCCGTCTTTACTTCCACCACATAGCCGTGAGAGGCAAGAGCCTTCTGGACCTCTTTGTCTTCGAAGAAGGGCTTTTTCTCAGAGCCAACAATCGCCTTGACGACGGTCTTTTCACCACCGAAGAAATCACGGTTTCCTCCGGAGCTGCCACCAGAAAAACCTGGAATACTACCGCCGCGACCGACATAGACTGCAACAGCCGCGATGACAATCAAAATGACTGCAAGAATTGCCCCCGGGCCCATGCACCCTTTCTTGCTACCACTCTGATTTTTATTTTTATCTCGTGAGCTGCGATTTCCACCGCTCGACCGCGTACTTTCCGCCATGAAATTATGGTAAGAGACCCGGCCAAACCTGGCAACAGATATAGAAATAATCAGTAATCTGCGTCACTTCGGGGGGGGGCACCCTGGCATTACAAGGTTACTGGTGGCGTCGGATCGATCCGAGTTACTGACTGCGTTTATGACTGGCGGCGGCGGGTCGAGCCGAGTTACTGACTACGTTTATGACAAAAATGGCCTGAAAAATGGCCGGTAGGGTCAGGCGGTCATTGCATCATGGATAACACCAGAGATTACCTCCCGAGGAGTTAACCCGTCGAGCACTACC
>NZ_JASPJR010000028.1:0-5619 GCF_030232065.1 Corynebacterium sp. MSK032
GGTAGTGCTCGGCGGGTTAACTCCCCGGGAGGTAATCTCTGGTGTTATCCATGATGCAATGACCGCCTGACCCTACCAGCCATTTTTCAGGCCATTTTTGACATAAACGCAGTCAGTAACTCGCATTGGGGTAAGTCGCCAAAGGCTGGGTCAAATAACCACGACGCCACCGGACGAACACCCGGGAAAAATTCTCTCCCCCCTCCCCCGGGGGAAAGACGCACTTTTCTTTACTTAACCCGTGCTAGAGGTTATGACGCAAGTTTATTGAATTCCAGAGAATTTCTGAACATCCGGCGAGCGAAGGAAACGCCCGGCCATTTCCACAGCTGGCTGAGAAGAATCTCCTTCGATTACAAGGGACGCAATCGCCAATTCCCCTGTCGTTCCAGCGAACCAGCCATTGGAAAGCTTGCCATCAATTTCTGCTGTACCAGTCTTTCCGCCAAGTGCACTAAGATCACTCAACGACCTAGCTGAACCGTGGTCAATTGTTGATTTCATCATCGTCCGGAGGCTTTGAATAGTTGTATCGCTGACATGCTGGTCTGCCTGTTTATTCACTACTGTCTGTTCGCCTTGAATGAGCTGTGGAGGAACAAGCAAGCCGCCGTTAGCGACAGTCGATTGCATGAGCGCAATCCCAAATGGACTAGCTAGAACCTCGCCCTGTCCAATAGAAGCCTCCACACGAGGAGGTCCAGCCGGTGTCCGCGGCACCGAACCAGTAAGTGTGGTCATCCCTGGTACGTCGAAGTCGGAGCCAATTCCGAGTTCTAAAGCAGTCCGTTGCAGATCATCTTCTCCCAAACGATCCGAAATGACCGCTTGGGTTGTGTTACATGATTGGGCGAAAGCTTCTTCCAGTCGAACGCTACCTAGATCGAAGTCATGATCGTTGGGAATCGTGCGTCCAGCGACGGTGATATTGCTAGGACAAGGTAGTTCCTCATCCATGCTGACTGCCCCTGCCTCTAGTGCCGCCGCTGTGGTCACAGTTTTGAACGTCGATCCCGGTGGGAATAGCCCGGTGAGTGCGATTGGCCCTTGGTTATTTGCCTTGTCATTTTGTGCAACGGCAAGGACACCTCCTGTTCTAGGATTGAGCACGACTAGAACTGCGGCACGTTGCTCACTGTCCACTGCTTGTTTTGCTGCGCTTTGCAGTGTGTTATCCAGAGTGGTTGCGATTGGCTGAACTCGGCGAGGCGGCTCAGAGGCTACCGTCGTCATACCTTGTGAACTCTCAGCGCGTATCGACCATCCTGAATTAGCATCGAGCACTGACTCCCAATATTTGTTCAATTCAGCATCCAGCGGAGAGTTAAGAGTTTTGGACACGCTTAAGAGACGCCCCTGCTCCACAGTGGAAATTCCCTCAAAGGTCCTAAGTTGCTCTTGTATCTTCCGGAATTCTTCCTGCCTCAAAGTGAGGAGCACGGTGTCTTCATCCTGAGACTCTCCCAAGGTCTGCTCGATCCACTCCTTAGTCGTTGTGGGAGACACTGGTGCAAAAATCTGGGCCAATTCCTGCGCTCTAGAGGCTATATCTTTGCGACCTCGTACCTGAATAACTTTCGTCCAGGTCATATATTCATTGCCCAAGCGATCTTTAATTGGAAGATCGTACTGTTTATCTTCAGCAAAAAAGAGTGCGGAATCATCGCTCAACTGAGCTTCGAAGATCGAAGGCAACCATTGAGGCTTACCATCCTGTCCACTAAGGACGAGCCGACCATTGCTCTCCAACTCCACACCATCTTTGGACCAAGTCACATGAGTATTCTGCTTTCCATTGGAAATATCAGATTTTTCGATGTTGACCTTCACACCATGAAGTGACTGCCGAAATTCATGAAGGGCGCGCTCCGGGTCTGGATGATCCAGATACCGTGCAGCCTTGCTGTCATCTCCCGCGTTGAAAGCTTTGAGAAATACGTCTGAGTCTGATTCCCACGGTAGAGCTGAACAGCTGCTCAACATCACTGCGGAGAGCGAACAGAGTGCAATCACCGACTGACGGAAACGATTGTGCTTAGTCATCATGGGAGTGACGTTAAGTGAGACGCATTGGATGCCACCAATATCACATAATGCAATTGTCTCATTTCATTCACATATAGGCGATGGTAGAAGTGTGTATTCAAGTGGCAGAAATTCTAACGAAGAGCGTCCACGAGCAGTCTAGCCACTTCGCCAATAGCACCATCGTGAGTACTCATTGCTTGTTCTGGCACCACCTGTTTCAGCATGATGGACACCACAATGGGCTCCTCGCCCTCAACCTGGATAATCGAAGCTTCACCATGGAGAAGTCCTACAGTGCCCGTTTTTCCATAGATATCAACGCCGCTTGGAGGAAAGCCTGAAGGAACACGGTGACGCCACACCTGCAACCCCAAGAGTTCACACATAGATCGACGTACCGCTGCACTATCGTCTTTCCAAACCTGTTCCAAGTCATTAGTTATTTCCGCCAACGAAGAGACTGCAGAAAACGCTATATCTGTACTACTCCCCCCTTGGGATTGAACATATTGACGCAATTGTTTCTCCGCCGTCACTAAGCTATTCCGATCTTGCAAGTCATAATGAGGTGGAAACCGTTTAAGAAATGCTTCTCGAGCCCACGCAGGCAGTAGACGCAAAATCTCGTGGGCGGCCACGTTATCTGACACCGATGCGACTTGTTTCATTAAGTCTCGGAGACTCACGTTCACTGCGTCATCAAAGGCAGCGAACCCATACCCTTCGTAAGTTCCTTTGGACGGTGCAACGTCAACACGAAGACGAGGATCCAGATCACCTCGTTGAATCGCTTCCAAAGTGAGGTGGAGGAGCCGGATTTTATATAAGGATGCCACCGTAATTTTCTCGTCTTGTTTGCGTCCGATAGTCACCCCATCGTGCAGTCGCGATGCACACCACCATCCCTCACACCCCGACCGCGTCAACACGTTTTCCAGGGCCATCTCCATCCGTGCAGTCATTGGTTAATCCTTCGACAAATTCTTTCGGCGACCGCCATGGCCTCGGCGCCATTGTCCATCCCACCTCGGCGAACCACTACATCCACGGAAAAATCGAAACGGGAAGGAAGCTCAATAGCATTGTCAAACTGGTGAAAACCGCGAAATACCAAAGACATCCCCTCCCCTCTTCCAATCAATAAGCCCCTACCTAGAGCATCCTCTGAATCATTAATTTCGCAAGACACACCCGACCGAAATAGCTCTCTCGCCAAACCACTGGCTGCACTTGAATTGTCATTCAGGTTCTCCACCAGCAGATTCAATTGAGACAAGGTCTTATCCAACCTTGAATACCCCGGCGGCACCACTAGATCACGTGACAGAGAAAACTGCCTCGCACTGCGGTGAGTACCCAAGGGAACCGGAGCTTGAACAAGCCCCGCATGAATAGCGCCTTCTTCAACACGGGCAAGAATCTCAACAGAAGGCAGTGACGACAAAACTACTCCATCATGCTGCTGTGCCTTTGCTGCAATACGCGATCCTATCTCGCTTGGAAGCGCACTACTGATGGCCAAACGAAACCCGCTTTGCGCACCACTTCGGATACCGTCAATCATCGAATGCATAGTCTGAAGATCGCGATTAATCACCCGGGCATATGGAAGCAAGGTCAACCCTGCCTCGGTTAGTTTCACTTCCCCCGCCCCTCGGATAAATAGCGGTGTACCTACACCAGCTTCTAAGCGCTTAATGGCATTGGAGACAGGCGGCTGACTCACTCCCAGTCGCGCTGCCGCCGCTGTAAAACTACCGGTCTCCGCTAAAGCCACGAAATACTGCCATTGGCGCAGATTTCCCGTCTGAGCAATCATGGGTCTCAGCATAGTGGAGCACGAGTTCGCACCACTGCAGCGTAAAATGATGTCTTTGGCTTGAGCAACACCGTCGCGGTGGCGTCGATAAACAAAAAGGAAGTGACACACAGCGTGGGCATTGGAAACGGACCGCTCATTGTGCAGTCGGATAAGACCGTGCTGCTGGAAATCGACCACGAACAGGCGCAGGAGGCGCGCACCGCGCTGGCACCGTTCGCGGAGCTGGAGCGCGCGCCGGAGCACGTGCACACCTACCGCATCACCCCGCTGGCGCTGTGGAACGCCCGCGCGGCAGGGCACGACGCGGAGCAGATCATGGACGTGCTGGAAACCTACTCGCGGTTCCCCGCCCCGCAGCCGCTGCTCATCGACATTGCCGACACGATGGATCGCTACGGGCGGCTGAAGCTCATCAAGCACCCAGCGCACGGGCTCGTGCTAGAGACGACGGACAGGGCTGTGCTGACGGAGATCCGGCGTCACAAAAAGATCAAGCCCATGTTGGGCGCAGAGATCGACGAGGACTCGATCGTTGTGCACCCTTCCGAGCGCGGCAGGCTCAAGCAGGAACTGCTGAAGGTCGGCTGGCCCGCAGAGGACCTGGCGGGATACGTCGACGGCGAGGCACACCCCATCGAGCTGTCGCAGGAACACGAAGAATGGCAGCTGCGCGACTACCAGGAGATGGCGGCCGATAGCTTCTGGGAAGGCGGCTCGGGCGTGGTAGTGCTGCCATGTGGTGCGGGCAAGACGATGGTCGGCGCGGCCTCGATGGCCAAGGCAAAGGCCACCACCCTGATCCTGGTGACGAACACCGTCGCGGGCAGGCAGTGGAAGGACGAGCTAGTGCGCCGCACCTCCCTGACGGAGGATGAAATCGGCGAATACTCCGGAGAGAAGAAGGAGATCCGCCCCGTGACCATCGCCACCTACCAAGTGGTCACGCGCAAGTCGAAGGGCGAATACCGGGCGCTGGAGCTGTTCGACTCCCGCGACTGGGGCTTAATCATTTACGACGAGGTTCACCTGCTGCCTGCCCCGGTGTTCCGCATGACCTCCGACCTGCAGTCTCGCCGCCGTCTGGGGCTCACCGCCACCCTGGTGCGCGAGGACGGCCGCGAAGGCGACGTATTCAGCCTGATCGGGCCGAAGCGCTATGACGCCCCATGGAAGGACATCGAGGCCTTCCTGGATCGCATGTCCCCCGGCGGTCTCTCGTCCGTTCCCCAGTCCCTGCGGTATTTGATTGACGACGCCACCAGGGCATTCCAGCAGGGCTCCGCCACCGAACCCCACTCGGCTCGTGTCCCGTCTCGCGTGGATACTCCCCAGCGCAACATCATGGACATCACTGGGGACTCCACCGAGATCGCCTCGGAGATCGACGGCGCCGTGGAGGGTTTTCGCCGCGCCCACGACCAGGCCATCGCCGTGGACCCGGCGGACGGCACGAAGGCCTCGGACACCCGGACCTTCCGCTCGCCGCGGGAGATCATGTCCGAGCTGCGCCGCGCCTATACCGCGGGCACACAGGTGCGCCTGCACTACGTGGACTATGCGGGTGCCACCAGCCATGACTGGATCTCCATCGTGATGATGACCCCCTCCACCATCTCCGCGGTGCTCGAATCCACCGGGGAGAGCCTCACGATCCAACCCCACCGCATCGCTGCGGTGGACGTGCCGTGCTAGAGGGTTAAGTAAAGAAAAGTGTGTCCGCATGCCACCATAACCCCAGACCACACACCACAAATCACCAAAGAATAGCT
>NZ_JASPJR010000029.1:0-2443 GCF_030232065.1 Corynebacterium sp. MSK032
GCACACTATTGAGTTCTCACACAACACACACCCACGAAGACAACCACCCCAACCAGGGCAACCACCACGTGAGCAGCAGAAGAAGACTCTACCTTCACTGCAAACACAAGTCAAACCGACCGTGAATACAAAGTAAACTCTCCCCCACATCACCACAACAAGCAATCACATCGCCCTGTCGCGCTGACCCCGGATACATTACACACACTTCACACATAAAGCGAACCCCCAGGTCACAATGACTTTCTTGGGTACTTTCGAGCTAATAGAAGACCATAACCCTAGAGTTTCACTTAAAGCTGTTCGGCAATGCGTTCGTTCACCGGCTTCTTACGCACACTCACGAGTTATCTCAGCAAAGTGACAAGTCTCGAGGCCTTCGTCGTAAAGCGAGATGGAGCGAAACCACCCCAATAGAAAGCTCCAGTGAGGAAAAGCTGGGCTAGGGAACTAAAGTCGAACTGTGACTACATCAACGAAGACCGATGCCCGGCCGGTCCATCCGGTCGATGAGTATCCGGGCCATGTGAAATTGCTTGTACTCGGCTTTCAACATGTGCTCGCCGCGTATGCAGGCGCGGTGGCAGTCCCGCTTTTCGTGGGCTGGGCACTTGTGGATGCCGGGCGTATGTCCCCATCCGATATTCCGCACCTAATTGCCGCGGACCTGTTTGTTGCCGGCATCGCCACCATCGTGCAGTCGGTGGGTATTTGGCGATTTGGTGTGCGGTTACCACTGATTCAGGGCTGTACCTTCTCTGCCGCCATTCCGATGGTCACTATCGGATCGCAATACGGCGTGCCCGCAATCTACGGTTCGGTGATTGCATCGGGCATTTTCATGATGCTCTTTGCACCGCTTTTTGCATCGCTTCTACGTCTATTTCCGCCGTTGGTCACTGGCACGGTGCTATTGATTATCGGTACGACGCTTATGCCAGTCGCAGCTGACTGGGTTGGTGGCGGTGCTGAAGTCAAGGACACTCCTGATTTCGGCACGCCCCAAAACTTGGCAGTAGCTGTGTTTGTGTTGGTCTTGATTCTCAGTATTGAGCGTTGGGCACCGGAATGGCTCGCCCGAATCGCCGTTCTAGTGGGCATGATTTCTGGGTTGCTGCTGTGCATTCCATTGGGAATGGTGGATTGGTCTGGGACTAAGGACTCACCAATCTTTGGGCTGACACATCCGTTCTACTTCGGCATGCCTGAGTTTGTCTTCTCGGCTGTATTTGCCATGTGCATTGTCTCGCTTGTGACTATGGTCGAGGCGACTGGAGATGTGCTTGCAATCGGTGAGATTACCGAGACCGAGATTGATAATCGCCGTATTGCCGACACACTGCGTGCCGACGGTGCTGCGACCGTGATCGGCGGTATTTTCAATACCTTCGAATACACGGCGTTTGCCCAGAACATCGGCGTCCTGTCCATCACGGGCGTGCGATCCCGATGGGTTACCGCAGCTGCAGGCGGAATGCTGCTGATTCTGGGACTGATTCCAAAGACGGCCGCTCTCGTTGCTGCTATCCCGGCTCCAGTTTTGGGAGGTGCCGGTATCGCCTTGTTCGGCATGGTCGCAGCATCCGGCGTCCGCACCCTATCCAAGGTTAAGTTCACTGAATCCAACGTGATCGTGGTTGGTATTCCGTTGGCACTGGCATTGCTTCCGGCTGTATCGCCCGAACTATTCTCCGGACTGCCGGCATGGGCACAAACGTTTATGGCCTCAGGAATCTGCGTAGGTTCCGTCGCAGCTATTATCTTGAACCTTTTGTTCAACACCGCCGACCGTGCACCGCACGCAGTTACTCCGAGCGCTCACGACACCTTCCGCGGAGGTATCAACTCTGAAGATAAGGACCACGACGGCTACGGCGACGTCCCGCCCGCTAAGCCAAGCAGTAATAACTAACTTCGGTACTTTGATTAGCGTGGCTGGATAGCTCAATCCCAGACCGCGCTGGCGTAATTAAATACAACACATTCCCGTATGGGCGCAGGCAATACCTCGCCCATACGGGATTTCCTTTTGGCGCGACCTTGGATGGCGCCGCGTTGTCTCGTAGGTAGGGCCTTAAGAATCAGGACGAATTCCAAATAAGCGTATGGATCCCTATTTGGACAGCTTGGCAGTAAAGCCCCATTGAAGCGCGGTATCTGCATGTCGGGATGAGTGGCTGTGGTAAACACAGAAGTGCAATAACTGAATCGGACATGCCAACAAGCTCAGTGCCAGAATTCGAGGAGCCTCCGACCGGTGTACTGCGCATCGGACCCTTCTAAGTACCCGCAATTAAGCCAAATCGGTAGCTACCCCGAGATATAAGCCACGACATTTGTCGATTAAATGTTGTTTACCCGTAGGTACAAAAGTGGGCCGCAGCACCCAACCCCACACAAGGGGCAAGGCAACCACGACCCACAAAACAAGATTATTATGCCG